>SCTE01000495.1 GCA_004298915.1 Chloroflexota bacterium
CGACGCTCCTGGCGCCGTGGCAGGAACGGCTCAACGCACTCGGATTGACCGACGTCGACCTGGCCGCCCAGGCAACCGCCTTCCTCGACAACCTCAGCAAGTACGCCAGGGAGCTCGCCGGGCCACTCCAGCAGGTCGCGGTCGCGAGCCTCGGCGCCATCGCCAACCTGCTCCTGATCCTGATCCTGTCGCTGTACATGGTCGCCGACCGGGATCGGCTGCTCGCGTCGGCGTTCCGGCTCGCGCCACCCCAGTACAAGGAGGAGGCGAGGCTGCTCGAGCGGAGCGTTGCCCAGTCGTTCGGCGGCTTCCTCCGTGGGCAGGCGATCATGGGCCTGACGTACGCCGGCGTCGGCGTCCTGGCCAGCCTCGCGTTCGGGCTCGACTATGCCGCGGGCAATGCCGCCGCTGCCGGCCTCCTGATGGCCATCCCGTTCTTCGGCCCGTTCCTGGCCTGGGCGCCGCCGGTCCTCGTGGCGCTGGTGACACGGCCCGACGCAACGCTCGGCGTCCTCATCGTGATGGCGGCGGGCTGGCTCGCCGTCATGAACGTCCTCCAGCCGCGGCTGATGGCCCGGGCGCTCCGGATCCCGCCGATCGTCGTCCTGGGATCTGTCCTGGTCGGCGGCAAGATCGCCGGGGTCAGCGGCGCCATCTTCGGCATCCCGATCGCGGCGGTCCTGTCCGCCTTCTTCTTCCACTGGCTGGGCCAGAGCGTGGACACCGGGCCCGTCGCCGCCCGCGCCGCCCAGCGCCTTCAGCAGCGAGAGGGCCGCTCGATCCGCGTCCCGCGGGAGCCGAATCCCTCAACCGATGCCGACGTGGAGCCGGTTCCCAGCGAGCGCTAGAACGGTGCGGGCCGCCCAGGGCCACGAGGGGCTGGTGCCGATCCAGGCACTCGGGAAGGATGACCCGTGTGGCGCGCTGGTCGAACCGACCACGAGCAGGTGCGTGCCATCGACGGCGACTGCAGCAAGGGTCATGCCGACGACGGGAGGCTTGATCACCGTGGCCCCGTGCCGTTACGCACGTGGGCCCGAGATCGCGCACGGTCGATCGCGGGAGCGTATCCGGCTGCTAGCCGGATTGCCGAGGAACGTGGAGCCCCCCGCCGCGAGGGGCTCCACCGGAACAGTGGGAGATGCGAGGGCCATCAGCAGCCCGGGTTGTCCTCGTCGTGCCGAAGGATCGCTCCGGTCGGAACCACGTAGGTGACGTACAGGACAGCACTCTCCGTGGCACTTTCGTTGCGAGCCATGCCCGGTCCGTCGCCCGCGGCTTCGATGAAGGCGGTCCCGGCACCATGGACAGTACCGGCGCACGTCTGGTCATAGAAGGTGATGCTGCCGGTCTTCACGGAGACGATCACGATCCCAGGGTGCGAATGCCAGCCGGAGGTGCCCCCAGGGGCAACGGTCACCGTCGCAGTGGCGACGTCCACGGATGCCTTCGTCTGGAACTTGACAGCGCCGGTATTGACGTGCAGCGGCTCGGACATCGTCACGCGGGACAGCGCTGTCCCCACAAATCCGCTTGGACTCGTTGCAACCGCGGTGCCCGCGAAGACGGCGACCAGGACCAAGGCGAACAGCGGACTGCGAAGCGCAGAGCGCGACTTCCAGTTTGTCATGACATTTCTCCATGTGTTCTGTCTGCGGTGGCTTCCAGGGCTGCTCTCCCGATCTGGAAAAACCCGCTCTGGACAATGCATCCATCGGAGAGGCGTCGGTCAAAGGCTTCCCGCATCTCCTTTTCCCTGATCCAATGCGCGCCTTGGACGACCAACTGCGTCTCCAGCCGCGCTTGATGTCGCGGCCACCGTCACGAGTTCAACGTCGTGAAGGATCCGCACGCCATGAGTGCCGTCCGGGAAGATCGCGCGGACAGCTACGTCAATGCGGGTCGGGTCGAATGCCCAGCCCTCCAGCACGACCCCGACTCCCAGATGGTCTGCGAGCAGCGCGATTCGGCTGATCCCGATCTGGGCCAGCCGCTCGGCCGCCTCGGGCCCGACCGTTGGTTCGGCGGCATCCGGACCCGCGATGAGCATCGCGATGGCCATTGGACCTCCTCGCCGACTTCGGGACCCGTCCTGGGTCGCCGCGCGAGGTTAGGCTCGGAACGAGACCTCATTCATCGGGTGAACCCCGTACCAGGCCGGAGCGAATCACCGAAGCGACCTCGGTCCGATTGCGGAGTCCGAGCTTGGCGAGGACGTTGGTCAGGTGCCGCTCGACGGTCTTCGGCGAGAGCAGCAAGGCCTCGGCGATCTCGCGGTTGCTGTACCCGTCACCCACCAGGCGGGCAACTTCACGCTCGCGGCCAGTCAGGCTGGCCAGGCCTTCCCCGTTGGCCGCTCGACCCCGCCGCCATGCCCGCACACCGAGCCCCCGCAGCATCTGGGCAGCGAGACGAGCCTGGCTCGCAGCGCCGATTTCCTCTGCCAATTCGGCGGCCCTAGCGAATTCGGCGATGGCCCTCGAGCGATCGATCCGGACCATGATGCGTCCCAGGTCCAGTCGAGCCCACAGGAGTTCCCCACGGAGTCCCGCTCGGGTCAATGCCTCAGCATGGAGTTCAAGCGTATTGACGGCGACTTCATCGTCCCCGTCAGCCACGGCGATCGCAGCCGTGGCTCCCATCCGCCATAGGTCTCGCTGGTGGTAGGTATTCGTCGTCCCGAGGTCAGACGCGGCCTCGGCTTCGCGGGCCGCCTCGACGTGCCCGATCCGGGCGAGGAGTTCCGCCGAAACGATCGACAGTTCAGCAGCACAGCGAGGGCATCTGGCAAGCTCGGAATCCGCGCGTGCCAGAGCCAGCCCGGCGGCGACCTCGCGGGCCATCCTGGGGCCGACGAATCGTGCCCGCCATGCAGCCGCAACCTGGTGAATCGCGAGCCGATAATGCGGGTCTGTTTCGGCTTCGGCATCGTCATGAAGGCTGCGGAGCGCAGCAGCCGGATCGCCCAGCGACAGATCGATCGTATGGACGATC
>SCTE01000496.1 GCA_004298915.1 Chloroflexota bacterium
CCTGGCCATGGCCATCGGAGCCTCGCTGCTCGCCGCCGCGTGCGGCGGTTCTGCGTCCGCCGCGCCGACCCTCGCCCCGGGCGAGACGGCCACGCCGGCACCGACCGCCACGTCCGACGCGACGGCCGAACCCGGCTCGAGCACGGGTACGCCCGACGGCGCCCTCGCGTTCGAAGGCGCCACTTCCGCGCTTGACGCGCTTGACTCCTACGAATTCAGCGTGGAGATCGCATCGACCACGACCACCGCAGGCGTCGAGACCCAGAGCCGCACGGTGATGACCGGGGTGGTCGTCAATCGGCCGGAGAAGGCGAGCAGCCTGCAGATGGACGAGTACGACGATTCCGGGACCATCAGCAGCACGACGGGCATCGTCATCATCGGGGACGCGTCCTGGGTGCGGAGCGACGCGTCGGGACCATGGGAGGCGATCCCCCTGGCGCAGGCCAGCCTGTTCGCCCAGAGCTTCGCGGCGTTCCGACCCGAGAAGTTGTTCGGCGTCTACTTTGCGGCCGTCGGCAACGATTTCACCAACGCCGGAACCGAGACCAAGAACGGCATTCCGTCCACACACTACAAGGGGGGCGAGGGGATCGGCAGCGTCTTCGCGGCCATTGCCCAATTCCAGGGCACCTGGACGTCGGATGTGTGGCTGGCCACGGACGGCAACTACCTGGTGCACTCCGAGGCCGTCGGACAGGGCACCAGCGACGGCGACACGGGCTCGTTCCGGATGACCGTCGACATCACCAAGCCCAACGCGGCGGGCCCGATCGAGACGCCGAGCTGATCCGGCGCCGGGCCCGTGCCGCGCTGAACTCAGGCGGTCGCGGGCACCGGGATCTCGAACCCGTCGCGGAGCCAGCGCTCCAAGGTTTCGAGCGGGACCGTCGAGCGGTCGCCGGTGGCCCGGCGGGTCACCTCCGCGCCGCCGGCCGCGATCGAGCGCGGGCTGACCGTGACGATCCAGGGCATGCCGAGCAGCTCCGCGTCGGTGAACTTGACCCCGGCTGATTCGTCGCGATCGTCGTACAGGATGTCGCGTCCGGCCGAGGCCGCGATCTCGTGGAGGCGGTCCCCGATCTCGGCGATCTGCGGATCGCGGTTCGCACCGATGGTCACGAGGTGGGCCGCGTAGGGCGCGACCTCATCGGGCCACGCGATCCCCTTCTCGTCGTGATGCGCCTCGACGATGCACGCGACGTTGCGGCCGAGCCCGATGCCGTAGGAGCCCATGACGACGGGATGGGCCTGCCCATCCTCACCGAGGAACGTCGCGCCGAAGGCCTCGCTGAAGTCCGTCCCGAGCTTGAAGATGTTGCCGACCTCGATCCCCTGCCGCAGGACCACGGGCTGGCCACAGTTCGGGCACGGATCGCCGGCCCGCGCGTTGGTGATCTCGGCAATGTGATCCGGCGTGTAATCCCGCGGCACGTTCACGTTCTTCACGTGCCAGCCGACGCGGTTCGCGCCGGCCACCAGGTTCGGTGATCGGACGACCAGCTCGTCCACGACCACGACGGCGTCACGCGCACCGAGGGGTGAGCCGTAACCCGCCTCCATGCCCCGGGCCTTGATCTCCTCGATCGTGGCCGGCCGCAGCCCGCCGCGGGCCTTCACGACGTTGACCAGCTTCGTCTCGTTGACGTCGTAGTCGCCGCGCACGATCGCCACGATGAAGCGGTCGTCGCCGGTCACGAAGAACGCGGCCTTTGCCGTCTTGCTTCGCGGAATGTCCAGCAACGTCGCCAGGGCGTCGATCGTGGTCGCGTCGGGCGTCTCGACGTCCTCCATCGGAAGAGCGTCCTCGGGCGTGGGGTCGGGCTTGCCGACGATCGCGATCTGCTGGTTGTCGGCGAAGTTGCAGGCTTCGCACAGGACGAGGGTGTCCTCGCCGAAGTCGTTGAGGACCATGAACTCGTGGGCGCCCGAGCCGCCCATGATCCCGACGTCGGCCCCGACGGCGATCGCCTCGAGGCCGAGCCGCCGGAAGATCCGCTCGTAGGCCGCGTACTGGAGGCGGTAGTTCGCGTCCAGGCCCGCCTCGTCCCGGTCGCAGCTGTAGGCGTCCTTCATGACGAACTCGCGGACGCGGATCAGCCCGCCGCGGGACCGGGGCTCGTCCCGGAACTTGGTCTGGAAGTGGTAGACCATCATCGGGAGCTGTCGGTAGCTCTGGACGATGTCGCGGAGCAGCAGGGCCACGACCTCCTCGTGGGTCATCGCCAGGACCATGTCCCGGTCGCCCCGATCCTTGAACCGGACCATCTCGGGGCCGATCTTGTAGTACCGCCCGCTCTCCTTCCAGACCTCGGCCGGATGGACGACCGGCATCTCCATCTCCTGGCTGCCGATCCGGTCCATTTCCTCGCGCACGACCTGCTCGACCCGCCTGGTCACCCGGAACCCGAGGGGCAGGAGCGAGTAGATCCCGGAGCCGAGCTGCCGGATGTAGCCCGCCCGGAGCAGGAGACGATGCGACGGCATCTCGACATCGGCCGGGTCGTCGCGGAGGCTGGTGAAGAACAACTGGCTCAGGCGCATGGGCGGAAGAATAGCGGCGCCGGCCCGAGCTCATCGCGCGGATGGCCGCCAAGCACGACATGGGTCGGTCCTGCTAGCCTGCGCACGTGCCCGAAGGCCTGTCCCTCCTCCTGATCACCGTCGTCCTGCTCGCCGTGGCGTTCGACTACATCAACGGATTCCACGACACGGCCAACGCGATCGCGACCTCGGTCTCGACGCGCGCTCTTCGGCCCGATCACGCGATCCTCATGTCGGCGAGCGCCAACTTCCTCGGCGCCCTCACGGGAACCGCAGTCGCCAAGACGATTGCGTCGGGGATCGCCTCGACGCCCGACGGCAGCGCCGGCCAGATCATCGTGGCGGCGGCCTTGATCGGCGCGATCGTCTGGAACCTGATCACCTGGCGACTGGGGATCCCGTCGTCATCGAGCCACGCTCTCATCGGCGGGCTGATCGGCGCCGTCATCGCCGCCAGCGGGACCGGCGCCCTGAAGGTGGACGGGATCATGAACAAGGTCGTCCTCCCGCTCGTGACGTCGCCGATCATCGGGATCCTGCTCGGGTTCGTGCTGATGGTCGTGATCCTGAACGTGTTCCGGCGGGGCCATCCACGGCGCCTCAACGATCGCTTCCGTCGCCTGCAGGTGGTGTCCGCGGCGTTCATGGCGTTCAGCCACGGGTCGAACGACGCCCAGAAGACGATGGGGATCATCACTCTCGCCCTCATCGGCGCCGGCATCCTGCCCAAGGACGCCCCGATCCCGATCTGGGTGATCCTGCTTGCGGCATCGGCCATCTCGCTCGGAACGGCGGCCGGTGGCTGGCGGATCATCAAGACCATGGGCCAGCGGGTGGTGAAGCTCGATCCGGTCCACGGGTTCGCCGCGGAGACCACGGCCGCGACGATCATCCTGACGGCTTCGCATTTCGGGATGCCGGTCTCGACGACTCACGTGATCTCGTCCGCGATCATGGGCGTCGGGGCGAGCGATCGACTCTCCGCCGTCCGCTGGGGCGTGGCCGGCAACATCCTGATTGCCTGGATCCTCACCATTCCCGCGTCCGGCGCGGCCGCGTGGATCGCCTGGGAGGTCCTCAGCCGCGTTCTCTAGGCGAATCGCCCGTCCCGGCGCAGCGCCGCACCGGATCTATCAGGGGCGCCGCAGGACGTAGCCGACCCCGCGGATCGTCTGAATGAGACTCGGTTGCGCAGGATCGACCTCGATGGCGGCGCGCAACCAATGCACGTGGACGTCGACCGTCCGCGTCTCCCCGGCGTAGTCGTAGCCCCACACCAGTTCGAGCAACTGGTCGCGCGTGACCACCTGGCCGGCGTGGCGGATCAGGAAGGCGAGAAGCTCGAAGACCTTGGGCTTGACCTTCACTTCGACGCCGTCGCGGAGGATCTGATGACCGGCGAGATCGACGTGAACGCTCCCGAGATCGACGACGGAGGCCGATGCCGTGGCGTTCGCCTGCTCCCCTCGGCGGAAGACCGCCCGGATCCGCGCCGAGAGCTCCCGGAGCGAGAACGGCTTGGTCACGTAGTCGTCGGCACCGAGCTCAAGGCCTACGACCTTGTCCACCTCGGAACCACGGGCGGTCAGCATGATGATCGGGACCGGCGATTCGGCGCGGATGATCCGGCAAACGTCGATCCCGGAGATCTCGGGGAGCATGAGGTCCAGCAGCACCAGGTCCGGGTGATCGGCGCGGAAGCGCTCGAGGGCTGCTCGCCCGTCACCGGCGGCCGTGACCCGGAATCCGTCGGCCTCGAGCGCCTCGACGAGCGTTTCCCGAAGCGTGGGTTCGTCTTCAACGACGAGGATCGAGCGGGCCATCACGTTCGAGGATACCGGCCCGTGTTAACGGGTGATTGCGGCCGCCAATCCCCCAGTGTCAGCGCTCCAGCTGGTAGTTCTCGGTGAAGTTCCGGCAGCGGCCGTCGGCGTCGAATTCGAGCAGGTAGGTGTTGTGATACCGGCGCTCGCGGGTGGCGTGGGTCGCGTCCGAGAAGTAGTCCGACGTTCCGACGGCCACGGCCCGGTTCCCGACAACGGCCCACGCTTCGTACCACGCGTCGTAGGTGCCCTCGGCATCCCTGCGCGCGGCGTCGCCATCGGGTGCCAGCCAGTCGTCCACGATGGCCTCGCGGCCGCGGACCGGCTCGTCCCACGGGTGGTAGCGATATTCCGCATCGGCACTGAACAGGGCTGCGATCTGGTCCCGGTCATAGGTCTTCCAGGCCTCGACGTATTGGTTGAGCCAGCGCTGAACGTCAGCTCTCGTCATCGGGACGCTCCTTCCAGGGTTGCGATCGCCGCGTCGAGGCGGGCCAGGGTCCGCTCCCGCCCGAGCGCGACCAGCGTGTCGAACAGGGGCGGGGTGGCGGTCCGCCCGGTCACCGCCACGCGAATGGCCATGAACAGGTCGCCGGCCTTCCAGCCGCGGGCTTCGGCCAGCTCCCGGAGCGGAGGCTCCAGCTCGTCCGCCTCGAAACTCACGGCGCCGGTGTCGGCAATCACGGCCCGGGCGGCAATCAGGCCGGCGAGTGTTGTGGCCGGATCCCAGCGCTTCGGCACGAGGACGGCGGGATCGGCGACGAGCCGATCGATCCACAGGAACCCGATGAGGTCACCGACCGCGCCGAGCGTTGGCAACCGCTCGCGGATCATCGGCAGGAGGACCTGGACTTCGTCGGCCGTGGGCGTGCGATCGATCCTGCCCGCGATGTGGTCGGCCTCGAGGAACGGCAGGAGCCGGGTCACGAGGTCATCGTCGGCCAGGCGGCGGATCCACTGGCCGTTCATCCACTCCAGGCGCTCGCGGTCGAAGACCGCGCCGCCCTTCTGCACGTGGTCGAGGTCGAAGCGCGCCGCGATCTCATCGAACGACAGGATCTCCTCCTCGGAACCGGTGGACCAGCCGAGGAGCGCGAGATAGTTGACGAGCGCCTCGCGGATGAAGCCCTGGGCGATGTAATCGGAGATCGCGGTCTGGCTCTTGCGCTTGCTCATCTTCGTCCGATCCGGATTGAGGATCAGCGGCAGGTGGGCGAAGACCGGCTCGGGATGGCCGAGCGCCCGGAACAGGAGGATGTGCTTGGGGGTGTTGGACAGGTGGTCCTCGCCCCGGATCACGTGGCTGATCTCCATCGCGGCGTCATCGACGACGACCGTGAAGTGGTAGAGCGGCGTTCCGTCGCCCCGCACGATCACGAAATCACCGCCCAGGTTCGAGGTGTCGATCTCGACGCGGCCGCGCACGGCGTCATCGAACGCGACCACCTCGGCCGGGACGCGGAACCGGATGGCCGGAGGACGCCCCCCGGTCGCGCGTGCGGCACGTTCGTCCGCGGTCAAGGTGGCGCAGCGGCCCACGTACTTGGGCGGCAGGTGTGCGGCTTCCTGGGCCTTGCGGTCCGCATCGAGCTCCTCGGCGCTGCAGAAGCACGGATAAGCCAGGTCGCGCTCGAGGAGTCCGGCAACCGCCGCGGCATAGCGATCGAGCCGCTGCATCTGCCGGTACGGACCGTACGGGCCGTTGTCCTCGCCACCGGCGGCATCTGGGCCCTCGTCCCAGGTGATCCCGAGCCAATGCAGGCCCTCGAGAATGTCGGCCTCGAACGCAACGGTGCTGCGGGCAACGTCGGTGTCCTCGAGCCGGAGGAGGAACGTGCCGCCCGTGTGGCGGGCATACAGGGCGTTGAACAGCGCGGTCCGGGCCGTGCCGATGTGGAGCGGGCCCGTCGGGCTGGGCGCAATGCGAACGCGGGGTGGATTCATGGACTGATTCTAGGGGTCGGGGTCAGGACCGGGCCGGGACCCGATGGAACAGCGCCGGATCGGCCGCGCCGGGCAGGACCCGGATCAGTGACGCGGGCCGCAGGCCGAGCGTCGCGCGACCCAGGGGACCGTCCAGGGTCAGGGAGTCAAGTGATTCGGAGCGGGCGAGGACGGTGACCGGCGCGCCCGGCCGGAGCCCGCGCGCCTCGAGGTAGGAGAGCAGGCCCGGGTCCTCCTCGGCCTCCTCCGTGATCCGGTAGATCGTCACGTGATCGCCGGCCGCGGTCTCCGACAGGCGGATTCCCTCGGGCCGACGTCGCGTCGTCTCGATGTCGATGGGGTTGCCGTGCGGGCACGTTGCGGGATGACCCAGCAGCTCATCGAGCCGTGCCTCCACCCGCGGTGAGATCGCGGCCTGCAGTCGCTCCGCCTCGACGTCGGACTCGGCCCAGCCCAGCCCGACGATCTCGGTGAGCAGCCACTCGCACAGGGCGTGGCGCCGGAAGATCCCGTCGGCGGCCGCTCGCCCGGCGGTGGTGAGGACCAGGACCCGGCCATCGCTCTGGGTCACGAGGGCGTCGGCGGTCAGCCGCCGGAACATCTCGCTCGCTGCCTGCGGGCTCACGCCCATCCTTCGGGCCACCTGGGCCGAGGTCACGCGGGCACCGTCGCCGGTCATCACGCGGAGGGCGAGGAGGTACTCCTGTGCTGCCGTGGACAGGTCGCGGG
>SCTE01000497.1 GCA_004298915.1 Chloroflexota bacterium
GTTCGCCGTCGGCCAGCGTGACCATGCCTTCGTACGGTGCGGTGGTCGCGGTCGCGACGATCGTTCCGAAGTCGAGCAACTCCACCTTCGTGACCGATCGCCCGGGCCCGGCCGATGCCGCGGCGCCCCAGGTCACCGATGCCATCGGCGCCGTCGTCCACGCCGCCGGGGCGGTGAGGCGAACCTTCGGGTTGCCGATCGTGAGCAGGCGTGCGGCGGACGGTCCTGCCCGACCGTGCGCATCGATGGCCACGGCGACCAGTTCGAGGACCGCGCCGTTGGGGAAGCCCGAGAACGCATCGGGGATGGTATTGAACTGGGCGGTATATGGCGCCGTCGTGTCCGATCCGACCAGGTCGTGGCCGAGCCAGAACTCCACCTTGGAGATCGCAGATCCATCCGATGCCATCGATGCCGTGGCGGTCGCACTGACGATCCCGGCGACGGTCGAGGTCGCGGGCGACGTCACGCTGGCGCTCGGACGCGGGGGGACCTCGAACGAGGCCGGTGCGACGCCTGCGAGGTACTTGTTCCCGGCCGTGTTCCAGTGGGTCGCGAGATACGACCCCGATGGCGGGACCGGATTGAAGTAGTCGTCCTTGTTGCAGTCGAGCGTCGGCGGGAACGCGGCCGGACAGACGGCCCTCGGCGCGCCGCCGCCGTCGTCGTAGCACATGAGGTCCTCGCCGTCGGTGCAATGGCTGCGGCCGCCGGTCCGGTACGAGGAGTTCGGGGCCGTGTCGCCCACCGCGCCGAGGGTATGACTGAGCTCGTGCGCGCCGATATCGGCTGCCAGGTCGATCTGGCCGACGTTCGCCCAGCACCACCCGAACACGCGCGCCAGCATCGCGCCCTGGTTGTTGAGGTTCGCGCTGCTCGTCCGCTCGTCGTCGTACCACTCGCCGATGCCCGCGATCCCGCTGCAACTCGCGCCGCCATCGTCGGTGAAGACGAGCGCCTTCTCCCCGGGCGACATCAGGCTGCGATTGATCAGGTCCTTCCGGATCGGGGTCGGGAATGATTGGGACATCAACGAGGGGCTGATCGTCACCGCGCTGATCACGAGGCTGCACGAGGACATCAACCAGCGGATATGGCGGGTGGCGCCGGTCAGGACCGCCGCCTGGGCCACGATGTCGTCGATCCGGGCGACCGTCTCGCGGATCCGCGGCGCCACTGTGGCGATCCTGTTCGAGGCCGCCGAGCTGTAGGCATAGAAGACGTGGACGTAGGGGCCGGTCGTGTAGCACGGGATCCCGGGCGACGAGTACCCGGGATCGAGCTCGGGCGCGCCGCTCGCGGGGGCGAGGCTGGCGACGTAGTCACCGCCGTGAGTGCAGGCCACCGGCCCACGGGGCGTACCGGACGCGTCAGCGCGCCCGGCACCTGGATCCGCCGGGAACGCACCGGGACAGACGCCGCGGACGCTCCGGAATCCGGCCCCACGCAGCTCGCCGGCCGTCGCGCGACGCAGCACGACCGGACCCGTGGCCTCGCGAGCGTGGCGGCCCTGGTGGTCGTGCCCATGGTCGGCGGCACCAGGGGCAGCCGAGGGATCCTCGACGTCCACCGTCGAGGCGGCCGGCCGGGCCAGCCCGCGATCCAGCGTCGTCGCAGGCCGGTCCGCAGCGAGGCCTGGTCCCGGGAACGCCACGATCGCCGCCACGACGGCAACGGCGGCACGCCACGGGGCGTGCCTGGTGGATCGGCCTGGCCTGCGCGCGGTGGTCACGCCGAGGTGCTCTCCCCTGTTCGATCGTGCTGACGGGAGCGCGAGTATCGCATGCACGAGGATGCTGCAGGAGGCCCGACTTGTCGGCAGGCCGAGCGCTCCGTTTGGTGCCGCGTCAGGCCCTCACCGCCGTGACGAAGCGATCGAACACGGCCAGCGCGTCGAGCGGCCCGGGTGCCCCTTCCGGGTGGTACTGGACGGTCTCGATGGCCAGGTCCCGATGGCGCAGCCCCTCGACGGAGCCATCGTTGAGGTTGACCTGGCTGACGAAGAAGCCCGAGGCCGACGGAACCGAGTCGGCCACCACCTGGACCTCGTGGTTCTGCGCCGTCACCTGGACGAGCCCCGACTCCACGTCCCGGACAGGGTGATTCGCGCCGTGATGGCCGAACCGCAGGCGGGTCGTCTCGGCGCCGGCAGCCCGCGCGACGATCTGGTGTCCGAGGCAGATCCCGAGCAGCGGCCGGCCATCGTCGATGACCGCCCGGGCCGTCGCAACGGGTCCGGCAAGGCGCGCGGGATCCCCCGGGCCCGGTGAGAAGACCACGCCGGCAACATCCGGCGCAAGGATCGTGGCGGCATCCGCCGTGTGCGGCAGGACGCGGACGCGCAGGCCGCGAAAGACGAGACTCCGGACGATGTTCGACTTGAGCCCGAAGTCGACGATCGCCACGAGGGGGCCCGGGGCGTCGGCATCGCCGAATTCGGCCACCGCCGCCGGCGAGACCTGCCCGACAAAGTCCTGGTCCTCCCAGCGAGGGACGGCCGCGGCGGCCCGTCGGGCAGCGCCTTCGTCCAGCATGCCCGGCTCGAGGATCACGCCGCGCAGGCTCCCATTGGTCCGGAGGTGGCGCGCGAGCGCCCGCGTGTCGACGCCCGCGATCGCCGGGATCCCGGCTCGACGCAGGAGGTCGGCGAGTTGCCGAGCGTCCTCGACGACGGCCGCGGTCGCGTTGGCCACGACCAGGCCACGGAGCCACGGCCGGAGCGACTGGTCGTCAGCCGCCAGGCGTCCGTAGTTCCCGATCAGCGGGTAGGTCATGACCACGACCTGGCCGGCGTACGAGGGATCGGTGCAGACCTCCTGGTAGCCGGTCTGGCTGGTATTGACGACGAGGTCACCGCCGGCCGAGGTCGCCGCCCCGAACGCGACGCCGGGAAAGATCGCTCCGTCCTCGAGCGCCAGGAGCGCCGGTCCCAGGTCCCCGATCCGAGGATCGACGACCGAGCTCGGGCGAGGCGGAGGCGGCCGCATCAGCGTCCGCCTGGAAGGGACGAAGGGGTTTCGGCGTTCGCGCATGCAACCGATGGGTCAGCGCAGCCACGAACGGCGCGAGCAAGCCCGGACGCAGCCATCGAACGCTCCTTTCCGGCCTCACGGAACCGGTTCGCCGGCCTCACGGGACCGGCCGTCAAGGGTCCGGCCGAATCTAGCACGGACGCGGCCCGCCGCTCCCCCTCCGAGTCGATGGCGCGTGCGGTCCCCGAGCACCGAAAACCCTCGGCCGAGGCCGAGGGTCGTCATCGAGTCAGGTGGTGAGCCCGGAAGGACTTGAACCTTCAACACAGTGATTAAGAGTCACTTGCTCTGCCATTGAGCTACGGGCCCGAGGTGGCGGAGGATACCTCAGGATCGCGTGTCCGCGCCACGAGCGCCGCGACCGAGACGGGCTCGACGCTCGCCGGGTCCGGTCAGGACCTGCCGACGAGCGGTATGCGCTGGCCGTTGACGGCGCCGGCCTCGACCGTGGCCAGCCACGCCAGCGCCTCGGCAATCTCGTCGGGTCGCGTGCTCGTCGGCTTGCCGTCGCCGATCGTGCGAACGAGGACGACGTTGGCGGTCGCCGTCGTGCCGGCGAACTCCCGGGCCGCGATCTGGGTCAGGGTCTCAACCGCCGCCTTCGAGACCGCGTACGGCCCGATTCCGGCGACCGGGGTGGCGGCCAGGGGCGTGGACACGGTCACGATCCGGCCATGCTCCGCAGCCCGAATGTCGGGCAGGAACGCCCGGATCGTGTGGAACGCGGTCCAGAAGTTCAGCTCGAACAGGTCCCGCCAGACGCGCTCGTCGGCCTCCTCGAGCGTCGTGCCGCCCGCATAGCCGCCGATCAGGTGGAGCAGGACGGCGGGCGTTCCGATGCGCTGTCGCACCGACATCGCAGCCGCTCCCGCCCCCTCGGCCGTGCCGAGATCGGCCGCCAGGCCGACGTGCCGGCCACCCCCTCCCGGCAGGCCGGCGATCACGTCGTCCACGTCGGCCGACGACCGCGCGATCAGCGCCAGGCGGAAGTCGTCGGCGAGCCGTTTCGCGACCGCCGGCCCGAGCTTTCCCGTGGCACCGGTGATGACGGCGATCCGATCAGTCACGGGCGCGCCTCAGTCCGGCTGATTGTCGATCTGGGCGCGCTGCAGGTGGCCCGAGAAGTCGACATAGATCGACTTCCACTCGGTGTACGACTCGATGGCCGCGTGGCCGGCCTCGCGGTGGCCGTTCCCGGTCTCCTTCCAGCCCCCGAACGGAAGATGCGTCTCCGCGCCTGTCGTGCCGGCGTTGACGTAGACGATGCCCGCCTCGAAGTCGCGCATCGCCCGGAAGGCCGCGTTCACGTCGCGCGTGAAGATCGAAGCCGACAGGCCGTAGCGGGTTTGGTTGAGCGCCGTGACGGCCGCGTCGAAGTCGGCCACCGGGATGACCGACAGGACGGGCCCGAAGATCTCCTCCTGGCCGATCCGGTCCATCGGCTTGACCCCGGAGAAGATGGTCGGGTTGAAGAAGTTGCCATGGGCGAGGTCGCCCGCGGTGGCCGCCGACCCACCGATCACCAGGTCGCCCTCGGCGCGTCCGATCCCGACGTATCGACCGACCTTGTCGACCGCAGCGGGATTGATGAGCGGCCCGACGTCCACGCCGGGATCCAGGCCGTAACCGAGCTTGAGCGTCTTCGCCCTGGCCTCGAGGCGTTCGAGGAGCGGCTCCGCGACCGCCTGTTCCACGATCACCCGCGAGCACGCCGTGCATCGCTGGCCCGTGGTCCCGAAAGCCGACCAGAGGATCCCGTCGGTCGCGAGATCGAGGTCCGCATCCCGCAGCACCACGACGCCGTTCTTGCCCCCGAGCTCGAGCGACAGGCGCTTCAGCCGGCGGCCCGCCCGTTCGGCGATCCGCTTGCCGGTCGCGGACGAGCTCGTGAACGAGATCACCGGGACGTCGGGTGAGTCGACAATCGTGTCGCCGACCGCCTCGCCAGATCCGGTCACCAGGTTGATCGTCCCCGGCGGGAACCCGGCCTCGGCCATCAGCTCCACGAGCAGCGTGGCGCAATGGGGCGTGTCACTCGACGGCTTGAACACCACGGTGTTGCCCGTGACGAGCGCCGGCATCATCTTCCAGCACGGAATGGCGATCGGGAAGTTCCATGGAGTGATGATCCCGGCCACGCCGATGGGCTGGCGGATGCTCATCGCCCACTTGTCAGGGAGTTCCGATGGAACGGTATCCCCGAACATGCGGCGTCCCTCGCCGGCCATCAGGTAGGCGATGTCGATGCCCTCCTGGACATCGCCGCGGGCTTCCGCGATGACCTTGCCCATCTCGCGGGTCATCGCCTGCGACAACCGCTCCTTGTGCCGGGCCATGAGCTCGGCGAACCGGTACATGATCTCGCCGCGCTTGGGCGCCGGCATCGACCGCCAGGCCGGGAATGCCGCCTCCGCGGCCTTGATCGCCATCCCGGTATCGGCGGCCGTGCCTGCCTGGAACCTTCCCACGACGTCGCGCCGGTCGGCCGGGTTCAGGCTCTCGAAGGTCTCGCCGGTGACGCCGTCCACCCACGCGCCGGCGATGAACAGGTTTCCGTTCGCCGGATCCGCGGCGGTGCCAGGGGCGACAGGTACGGCCATGCGCCAAGCATACCGTCCGCCGATGCCTGTGAGCCGAGGAGCCTAGGTAGAGACCCTCGCCTTGCGGGTTGACTTGGCGCCCCGCAGCCCGAACTCGCCGATGCGGCGCCGGATGAGCGGCAGCCAGATCAGTCCCCCGCCGACCTGAGCCATGACTGCGAGAAGAACGAGCATGGCGAAACCACCGACGGTCGCCGTGCCGACGGCCCATGTCCCCATCCCGAGGCTGTCGAGGACCGCCGCCGCCAGGTCCGCGCCGGCAGCCTCCATGCCGCCACCCGATCCCCCCGATCCGCCTGCGAGGGTAACGGTCCCCTGGCCGAACGCCGAGGGACCACTCGAGGGCGTCGGTTGCGGCGTGGGCGGACCTGACACAGCCGTGGGCTCGCTCGTGCTCGGAGCCAGCGTCGCGTCACCCGTTCCCGTCGGTGTCGGTGCCGGTGCCGGGGGAGCAGATGGGCCGGTCGTCGGAGAGATGCCCGTCGCCGCCGGGCTGACGGTCGGTCGAGGCGTCGGCGTCGGGATCGAACTGGGTGCCGGAGTTGGAGTGGGCGACGGCGCGGGCGTTGGCGTAGGAGCTGGCGTAGGAGCTGGCGTCGGGGTTGGTGCTGGCGTCGGGGTTGGCAACGGCGACGCGGTAATTGCCATCGGGATCGTGAGCGGGCTTCCGACGCTGTTCGAACAGCTCGTCTGCACATATGCGTTTGCCTTCCACGTGTAGGCACCGGGTGCGAGCGGGAGCACGGTGATCGCCACCACAAGTCGGTCGAAGTTCGTGGCTCCGGTCAGCCGGTCCGCGTCGGAGTCCGCAATGGCCGTGACGTTGGCCCCGGACTTCGTGGCCGACCATTGGAGCCCACGGGTGACGGAGGTCACGGAAGCAGCCTGGATGGTGAATTCGCCTGGAATGGCGACCTTGACACAGCCGATGGGGTCAATCAGCGGTGACAGGTTCGTCGCCGTCACGGTCACGACGCTCGCGGTCCCGGACACAAGCACGGCCTTGTTCGCCGTGAACGTCCAGAGTTGGGCGGCCCACGAGTCAGTCGGACGCGCGATGGATGCGAGGATCAGGGCGAACATCAGGAGTGCCGAACGGCGCGACGTCGCCGCGAGAAGGCGCATGGATCAGGCGACCTGGGTGCGGGGAACCCAGAGGCCCGGGCCCGACGGCTGCTCTCCCGGCATGGGCGCGTCCGGTGCGGTCTCGATGCCCTCGATGAAGGTGACCACGAGCCGCTCATCGAGCTGGGTGCCGGCGACGTCACCGAGGCGCCCGAGCGCCGTCTGCAGAGGCATTGCCTTTCGATACGGCCGGGTCGTGGTCATCGCCGAGAACGCATCAGCGACCGCCAGGATCCGCGCCACGAGGGGGATCTCCTCGCCGGA
>SCTE01000498.1 GCA_004298915.1 Chloroflexota bacterium
GCGGCCACGAGCCCGTCCGGGGACGGATCGGGCTCCCCGATCGCGGCGAGCAGGAGCGGATAGACCGCGGCCATGGTCTCGGCCGTGTCGCCATAGAACCGATCGGGATAGCCCTCGCCGATCCCGACGATCCCGGGAAACCGATCGTCCTCGAGCTCGACCACGACCGTGGTCACGAACTGGCCGGCGCCGTGCTCGGAGCGCGCGATCCGGAACGGTTCCCGGAGGCGAAGCGAAAGCGTCTCGTGTCGAATGCGGAGGGTCACGCCTCGACCCGGGCGTCATTGGCCTGGACCCACGGCAGCGCCTCGACGGCCTCGTGGATCGACGCCCACAGCGCATCGCCGCCGAAACGGACCGGGTCCCCGGCCGGCAGGCCAGTCTCGCGCCCGATGTCCTCGATGACCCGGCGGGCATCCGCGTCGTCCTGGTACAGGGAGGTGTTCAGCGCGAGGGCCACGACCCGCGAGGGCGCGACGAGCCCGGCGACCTTCTCGTGGAGGCGGATGAACTCGGGCAGGCTCGCGATCGGGAACGACACGTCCGGCAGGTGGTCGAAGTCGTGGTTGGCCATCCCGGGCTTGTGGACCATGACCAGGGCGTGGGGCGTCGCCCCGTGGATGAGGCTCAGCGTCACCGACGAGTAGGCCGGGTGATCCAGCGAGCCCTGTCCCTCCACGATCACCCAGTCGCCGCGCGACTCGGCTTCGCCGACCATCCACTCAACCGTGCCCTGGGCGAAATCGCTGATCACCCGGTCGATGGCCACGCCCCAACCGTCGATCATCATGCCGGTCTGGCCGGTCGGGACGAAGACGACGCTGTCGCCCGCCTTGAGGGCCGACTTGCGCAGATCGAGCGCCACCGACATCTTGCCGATCGCGCAGTCCGTGCCGACGGTCAGGATCACCCGCGAGCCCGGACGGTGCCGCCGCCCGATCGCGGTCTCATGCCGTTCTGGCGGTCGGCGATAGTCGACGATCCGCGCCCCGGATGACGCTGCCGCCGCGGAGAACTCCGCGTCGTCGCCGAGGAACGTGTGCAGCCCCGAGTGGACATCCATGCCGGCCCCGAGCGCCGCGATGATGATCCCGCGCCAGTCCTCCGGCAGCCGTCCACCGGTCGGCGCGATCCCGATCAGGAGCGTATCCGGCGGGTTCGGCATGGCGAGCGCCTCTCCCAGCGTCCCGACGGCCGGGATGTCGTGGCCGGGAAGCCACTCGTTCACGTTCCGGCCCGCGATCGACGAATCGAGCAGGGCGACGATCTCGTCCGTGCCGTACCGGATCACCCCCATCGCGGTCTTCGCGTTGTGGGCCTGGAACTGGCCCTCGGTCAGGATCAGGAGGCGGCGCGCATCGCTCGAGGTCATGGTTCCGGAGTGTACGGGAACGGCAGGCCGTCACGTCCGCGCCGGTGGACCGGCCGCACCGCCGGATCAGGACCCGGCCAACCTCGGTTCGGACGGCTGGCGGTTGGAGCCCGATGCCAGGGCGATGGCCCCGATCGCCGCGGTGATGAGCAGCGCGAGTCGATTGAGGAATGCCGCGGCCAGCGCGACATCGGCAGGGAGCCCGAGCTGGACGAACAGGATGGCCAGCGCGCCCTCCTGGATCCCGATGCCGTTCGGAGAGATCGGGACCGCCAGAGCCAACCGGGCGATCGCCAGTGCCGCGAGGACCTCGACGGGGTGGGTCACGGCGGACGGTTCGACCGCGGTCACGAGGACCAGCCCGAGCAGCACGCTCAGCCCATGGAAGACCAGGCCGAGGCCGAGGCCGTCGCGGAGGGCCGAACGCAGGCTCGCAGCCGCGACGGCCGTTGCCGCTTCGAGGCCGGATCGCGCGGCCAGGCCGACGAGCAGCTTCTGTACCGGGCCGGCCAGAAGTCCTGCCGAACTCGAGGTCATGGCCCCGCGCGCGAAGACCGCCGCGATCGCGATGATGACGATCGACAGCGCGATGAGCGCGGCGACGATCATCCCGAGTCCGTCGATGGGCACCGCGAGCGCGCCGACGAGGCCGAGCAGCAGCAGGGCACCGATGCTCGTGAGGCGCTGGATGATGACCGGTCGCGCGATCCTGAGCCGCCCGGCCCCCTGGTCGACGGCAATGACCCGGTAGATGTCCGCGCCGACGTTGGCCGGCGTGACGGTCCCGAGGGCCTGGCCGGCGTAGTACAGTCGGACGGTCGTGCGCCAATCCAGGCCGACCCCGGCAAGGTGCCACGTCAGCCGACGCCAGGACATTGCCGCAACCAGGTGGACCCCGACGAGGCCGGCGATGGCGGGGGCTGCGAGGGCCACGTTGATGGAACCGAACCTGGCAAGCAACGCTTCCGTGTCGAGCGTCGAGACCAACGCAGCGAGCACTCCCAGGCCGACCGCCCATCGGACGGCCGTGCGGGCTCGAGGCGTCAATGTCACGAGCGCCATCCGGCCGTCACCATCACCCGGCCCGCCGTCACGCGGCCGCCCGGAGCGTGACGCTGTCGAGCTCGCGGAGGATCGCCTCGGACGTCGGTTCGACCGGCTCGAGACCGCGATCGGCGAGCCAGTGGAGGCACTTCTCGGCATAGGCCACGCCGACGATCGGGATGCCCGCCCGATGGGCAAACAGGAGGCTGTGATAGCGCATGCAGACGGCCGCCGACAGCGCTTCGAACACGCCCAGCGACAGGGATGGATCGTCCGGTGGGATAAGGATCCGGATCCGTTCCCGCTCGGCGGCAATGTCACGTGCCAGGATTTCGTCGTTGTGCGTGGCCACGAACGGATGCCGGCTCATCGGTATCAGGCAGAAGTCGAGATCCGGCCGCGCGTCGACGGTGGCGATGATCGCCCGGCGGGCGCGGTCGACGAGCGTCGGGTTGACCGCCGTGAGACACAGCCCGACCACGGGGCGGCGGGATGGATCGAGGTTGACCGAGCGCAGGAGTCGGTCACCCGCTGCCCGCCCGGCCGACGCCACCCGCGCCGACAGGTCCGGCTCGATCGTTGAATCGACGCCAAGTTCGGCGAGGATCTGCCGCGAGGCAGCATCCCGAACGATGACCCACCTCGATCGCGACGCGAGCCGTGCGAGCAGCCAGCGCGAGGTGCGTGAGATGTCGGCATCGACCCCGATGCCGACAAGCGCGACTTCGCGACCGGCGATCGCGGCGAGGATCCCGGCGATCGGCAGCAACCGGCCGAGGGCGCCCATGTCGCGCCCGAACAGCCCGCCACCGCCGATCACGAGGCTCCGATGACGGACCATGGCGGCGGCGGCGCCGGCGATCGAGACCGAATCGACGCGGTGGCCCGCGGTCGTCTCCGCAGGGGATCGAGACACGACGGTCGTCGTCTCTCGACCGAGGAGGTCGAGGAGGCCGCTGAGCATGGCCTCGTCGCCCGCGTTGCGGTAGCCGTATCCGCCGACGACGAGCGTCGGCGCAGGCAGCCGGGGCGTTCCAGCGGCCAAGGTCATCGGGCCGGCACCGCGGCCCCGGTACGAACCATCACCACGTACGGGCCCTCGACGTGGGCGACGTGGAACCCGAGCGCCTCGAGCCGGCGACGTCGATCCTCGTAGGACGGATCCCGCCGGAGGATCGCGGCCCCGACGTCGTAGTCGGCAACGAGCGTGCGCGGGTCGAGCAGGCGGAGCGATGTCGAAGCGCCCCCGGCCGTGAGGTCGGTGACCCGGAGCGAAAGGTCGGGGCCCTGCGTCCTGATGATCAAACCGCCGCTCGGCGCCCAGGCGATCGACCCGCCCGAAACCGCCAGGCGCAGCCTCGGTGCGCTGCGTCCCAACCGCGCGAACGTGAGTTCGGCCGTGCCGTTGGCGGCGACGACGTCGGTCAGCGCCACGCCACTCGGCGGCCGCAACTCCACGACCACGGCACTGATCGGCGTGCCGGTGTCGGCGTGAAGATCGAGGTCGAACCAGGTCGTCCCGCGCTCGATCGACACGGCCTGGGTCAGGCTGACCGGCGATCCGGCTCGCGTCCCCGTCCAGCGTGTCGTCGTCGCGAGCCGGTCCGGACTCTGGGTCGTATCGAGGCCGTCAGGCTTCAACGCAGGGAGGCTCGCGATCGTGACTCCCGCGCCATCGACGATCGCCAGCGATGCCGGGACGAGTCGGAGCAGGTCGACGATCTCGCCGCCGTGGTTCGCCCCGATGATCACCGACCGTGGCTGTCCGTCCGTGCTCGACGGCGCGCCGTCGGTCATCGTCAACACGAACGACTCGTTCGCCATCGCCAGGTTCGCCCGGAGCAGCGCGCTGGCTGCCAGGCCGCGCTCCCACTCGATCGGCCGGAAGGCGTAGCGGATCTGACTGCTGAACAGGGCGGGGCGCCCGGTCAGGCCCTCGATCCACTTGGCTTCCCGGACCGGTGCCAGGATCGAAACGCCCGGCACCAGGCGGGAATCGGCCCACGCCGCGGCGGCGGCGAGGGCTCGGTCATCGGTCAGCTCGTAGCCGTGAGCCTCCGACTGGTAGCGCGCGATGCTGAAGGGCGCGACGACGACGATCGCGAGCCCGATCGCGACCAGCCCGCGTTCGCCCGTCGCTCGCCCGGGCCATCGCCCATGCAGCGAGGCTCCGGCCGCCCCGATGGCGGCCGCCGCGGCGACGAGGAGCGGCGCGAGCAGCAGCGGCCCGAAGCGCGGGTAGTCGGTCGCGGCGCCCGTGACGGCAGAGAACAGGTAGGCGCCCCACGAGGCCCCGATCCAGACCCCGAGCACGGAGCGCGGATCGGTCGGGGCCGGCAGGCGACGGTCCCGGACGAGGTGCCACGCCCAGCGGGCCATGTACACGCCGCCGAGCCCGATGATGACGAGGGTCGGCGGGTAGGCGGCGAGGACCTCGATGACGCGCTCCGGACCTCGCCACGCCAGGCTCGCCGGGTTCGCGACATACCCGATCGACGCCGGCGCGATCACCACGACCCAGTACGCCGCGATGGCCATCGTGGCGGCACCCAGCGGCCACGCGGTGCGCAGCCGGCTCGTGAATCCGGCGCCGGTGCGCGGGACCATGCCGTCGCGCGGCAGAACGCTGAGCGCCGCCGCAGCCAGGCACACGGGCAGCGCCAGCGTCGCGGTGGGGACGTGCGTGAGGCAGGTCGCGAACAGGGCCGCCGAGCCCACCATCCACCAGCGTCGCTCCCGGGCCGGGTTCGCCAGCGCAAGCGTGAACGCGCCGACCGCGACCAACAGGAACACGATCGCTGCCGCCTGCAACAGCCCACCGAAGGCAAGCAGCTCGAGGTAGCGGTCAGTGACCAGCAGCCCGAGCACGACCGCGACCAGCCCGGTGGATGTCCGACCGTCGACCGCGCGACCGACCGCGAAGAGGGCGCTGCCAAGGCCCGCGACGATGAGGAACCCGATCAGATGGAGGGCGAGAATCGGATCGCTGACCAGACGGGCGATCATCGCGATCGCGGTCGGGACCAGGGGCGGGACATCCGAAAGCGCCCGATAGGCCGGCGTGGTGGCTCCGCCGAAGGCCCGCGACACCATCAGCCACTGGCCGTAGTCACCGCTGCCGATGGCGGTCGAGGCAACGAGCGCCGCCATGATCCCGACGATCCCGCCGACCGCAACCAACGGGACGCTCGCCGGCAGTTCCGGAAGCGATGTCCCCGCGCCGGCGAGCCGGGATGCCGCGAGACGGCGGGCGATCACCATCGCGGGTCACCGACGAGCGCAGACCCGTCCGGCGCGGACACCGCGGCGCGCGTACCCGACATCTCGAGCGTGGCGCCCGTCTCGGGAAGGGGCCTCGGCACGCGCTCGCCCGGTGCCGTCCGGCCGGCCCGAGCTTCGACCACCTCGAGGTACACGCGCTCCATCTCCAGCGCGCGAGCCGCCCATCCTCGATCGCGGGCCGAAGCCCGCGCCGCGCGGGCGATCCGCTCGAGCCGATCAGCATCCTCGAGCAGGCCGCCGAGCGCCGTCGCAAGGCCCTCGACGGACGGGTCCACCACGAGCCCGTCCACGCCATCCAGGACCAGGTCCGGGGCCGCGAGTCCGATGAGCGCGGCCCC
>SCTE01000499.1 GCA_004298915.1 Chloroflexota bacterium
GCCATCGAGCGGGGCCGGGCACGGATCCTGGCCGCCGCCGACGTCGTCATCCCGGGGCACGGCGAGGCATTCCGGGTCCGGGGCTGATCCGGGTCATCGCCCAGGCGCATCGAACCCGTCCGGGAATCGAACGGCCCCACCGATCGGCGGGGCCGTTGGTCGCGAAGGGCGCTTCGCTCAGTCGCCCTTGACCTTGCGGTACAGGCTCACGCCGGCACCGAACCCGAACGCGGACACGATGGCCTGGGAGAGCGCCGGTCCGACGACCGGGACGATCCCCAGGATCGCGCTGATGATGGCGCCGATGATCCCGAAGACCACGGCGAAGGCGAGGCCCCAGCCGATGATCAGGAGCAGCTTGCCCTGGGTCAGCGCCCACGAGCCGTTGACCGCTTCCATCGCCGCGGCACCATCTGCCGCGAGCCAGCCGCTCATCGACAGGCGGGCGCCGATGTAGATCGCCGCGACGACCGCGACGATCAGGACGAGCGCACCGATGGCACCGAGCAGGGCGGCCACGATGCCGCCGACGATGATGATCCCGAGGGTGATGGCACCGGTGATGATGCCGGCGCCGAGCATGCCCACCCAGCGCTCGCCCACCCGGGCGAAGGCCGCGTTGACGGTCGGGGCGTCGCCAACGCTGGCCATCGTGGCCCAGACCTGGCCGTAGAGGTTGAGGATCAGGCCGCCGACGATGCCCGCGATCACCGCGCCGAGGATGCTCGCCACGATGGCCCCGCCGACGACCGTGGAGTCACCGGTCGCGCCGCCGAGGACGAGGCTCGTCACGATCGGGACGATGGCGGCGATCACGATGACGTTGACGATGGCGCCGATGACGATGATCGGGATGATGAAGTTGGGTTGGAGCACCGTCCGGAACCCGACCGTGAGCGCGTCCGTGAGCGTCAACTGGGACGGGGTCTTCCCACCGAAGAGCGCCATGCTTCCCTCCTGAACTGCGATGACCTTGATTGGGCGCCGCGATCATGCGCGTTCCGGGATCGCCGGGTCAATGCGGCAATCGGCGCATATCTGGATCCGGCCGCCGATCCGCTGGGTCCACGCCGGGCACCGCCGCCTGGCGTCCGGCTTCCGGCCTAGCCGATGGACGCGGGCGCGGAGGAATCGGGCTCCGTCGGCCGCGCGTCCTTGAGCCAGCGCCAGTTGACGCCGGCGCCGGCGAGGAGCAGTGCCGCGACGACGAGGACCTCCGCGTGGAAAGCATCCGTCGATGCCAGGCGCGCCGCCTGCTCGATCGCGACGCCGACCGACGGGTCCGGTGCATTCAGTGGCTGCACGGCGGTTCGCAGGTCGGCGGAGCGGGGATCGAGGCCCGGGACGGCCGCCGCGAGCGAAGCGTAGAAGCGCTCCGTGATGAGGATGAAGATGACCGCCGACGCCAGCGGCTGGCCAACCCTCGACAGGGCGTTATTGATGGCCGACGCCAGGCCAGCCCGCTCGAGCGCGACGGAGCTCATCAGGGTCGAGGTCAGGGGTGCCACGACGAACGCGATGCCGACCCCGAACGCGAGCACCGCCGGCAGCGGATCGACGAACACGGCGAGCGGCGGGATCATCGATGCGAGGTCGCTTGCCTGGGCCTGCCAGGGGGTCGAATCGGCGGGGACGCGCAGCCACCACGACGCGCCCGCGGCCATGAGGAGCGGCCCGCCGACCAGGAACCGGCGCGCGCCGTGGCGCCCGGCGAGCACGCCGGCCCAGGCCGAGATCAGGGCCAGGGCGACGCCTGTCGGGAGCCCCACGAGGGCCGTGGCGAGGGGCGTGTAGCCGAGCACGCCCTGGAGGAACAGGCTCTGCATGTAGAGCAGGACGTAGAGCGCGGCGTAGATCAGGACCGTCGAGACGTTGATCGCGGCGAACGTGGAGTTTCGGAACATCTCGGGCGGGACCAGTGGATCACGCCGCCTGACCATGAGGATCGGGAAGGCGACCAGGGCGACCAACCCGACCCCGAGCAGGACGAGCGGAGCGGCCTCGGACCAGGCGACCTGCTGGCCGCGAATGGCCCCGAATGCCAGGCCGCCCACGGCAATCGCGGCGACGAGGGCGCCGAGCCAGTCGAATCGCCCCACGGCGGCCGCCGCCCGAAGAGCCGGCACGTACCGGAAGGTCAGGATCACCCCGAGCAGGACGAGGGGCACGTTCACCAGGAAGATGCTGGCCCAGCCGTAGAGCTCGACGAGAGCGCCGCCGACCGGCGGCCCGAAGATGGCGATCGCCGACGTCGACGCCGCCCAGATCCCGAAGGCACGTCCCCGTTCGGCGCCCTCGAAGGTCGCGGTGATGATCGCCAGGGAGCCCGGCACGAGCAACGCGCCGGCAACGCCCTGGAGCAATCGTGCCGCGGCGAGGACGTCGAGCGACGGTGCGAGCGCGCAGAGGATCGAGGTGGCGCCGAAGCCGATGAGGCCGATCAGGAAGATCCGGCGCCGACCATACCGATCGCCGAGGGCACCGGCCAGCAGCAGGAAGGCAGCGAGCGTGGCCATGTACCCGGCCACGATGTAGACCTGGCCTTCGAGGACGCCGATCGCCACCGTGGGCAGGGCCGCGCCGATGCGCGACAGGGCGATGTTCACGATCGTCCCGTCGAGGAAGACGATTGCCGACCCGATGATGGCGGCCGCAAGGGCGCCGCGCGATGAGGACGTCACGGGGCCGAGTGTAGGGCGCCCCGCTGGTGATCGCGACATTGAGGCTAGACTCCAATCCATGTCCGGACCCGTTGCCCTGATCGGTGCCGGCGAGTTCCTGCCCGGAATGGCGTCGCTGGATCGACTCCTCCTCGACGGGATCTCTCGATCCCGGCCACGCGTCGTGATCCTGCCGACAGCCAGCGCTCCTGACGGCGAGGCCGTCTTTCGGGGATGGGCGGAAATGGGCCGGGCGCACTTCGCCGCGCTCGGAGCCGAAGTCGAATGCGTCCTGGTCCGGAATGTCGAGGAGGGGTTCGACGCCGCCGCCCTCCAGGCGATCGGCGAGGCCGACCTGGTCTACCTGTCGGGCGGCAAGCCGGACCACCTGCGCTCGGTCCTCACGGGCAGCCCGCTCGGCGCCGCGATCAGGACCGCCCATGCGCGGGGCGCGGTGATCGCGGGTTGTTCGGCGGGAGCCATGGCGATCGCCGAGGTCCAGGCGGACCTCCGGCGGCGCAGGCTGCCGTGGCCCATTCGCTGGACCGCCGGTGCGTCATTGGTCCCTGGGGTCGTGGTCCTGCCCCATTACGATGCGTGGCCCGAGACGATCCTGGCCCTGATGGTGCTCCAGGCTCCGCGTCACCTCGTGGTCCTCGGCATCGACGAGGACACCGGCGTCGTGGCCCGGGATGGGCACTGCCAGGTCCACGGGCGCGGCCGGGTCACCGTTTGGCGACGGCGGCGGCGCGAGCGCTACCGACGCGGGGAATCCTTTCGAATCTGATCTCGCGCCCGGTCGATCGGGGGCAGGGTCAGTCCGGGCGGACCTTGCGGAAGCAGTCGGAGCAGTACACCGGGCGGTCCATGCGGGGCCGGAACGGGACCTGCGCCTGGTTGCCGCACTCGGAGCAGAGCACCGCGAAGAACTCGCGCCCGCCGCCGCTCTCGTAGCCACGCGGCCCGCCGAGGTCATGGGCGTCGTAGCCGCCACCGTCGCGAGCGGCTCGTCGGCTGGCCCGGCACGATACGCAGCGCTTGGGTTCGGACGAGAACCCCTTCTCCGAGTAGTACTTCTGATCGTCGGCCGAGTGAATGAATTCCTGGCTGCAGTCGACGCAGGTCAGGGTCCGGTCAGCGTAGGTCACGAGGTGCCTCCGAGCGCCATGTTCAGCGTGGTACGACCCTCCCAGGGATCGGCAGGACGCGGAACGGCGTCGAGCCGGGGCCGCGCGACCCTTGGTGCCGATGTGGAGTCCCTTGGGCGGGGCGCACCGGTGATTTCGTTGAGCCCAACGATACATCGGATCGGCCAGGCGGCCCGAATCCGCGTCTGATGGGACCCGATGTTGCCGTCCTGCGAAGTCCCGG
>SCTE01000054.1 GCA_004298915.1 Chloroflexota bacterium
GGCCGGTCAGGAAGGCGATGGCCGACAGGCCGGCCTCAACCCGATGGAGCGCCCGAGCGGCGAGGACGCCTTCGGCCCCTTGCGCATCCGCTGGAAAAGCCAGGCGCTGGTGCCGGCGACCGATGTCATGGCCTATCCGCGCGGCCTCGGCCTCTACCAAGCCGCCCTCTATGAGGTGACTGCCGAGATCCTCGACGGCGCCCGGGTCCGCAGCAAGGTCGCGGTCCGGCTGGTGGGATATCGCCGCGTGCGCGAGCTCCTGCCCTTCGCCGCTCCCGGCCAGACCCGGGGATGAGGATGTCGAGGACCGCACGATCCGGACCATTAGGCACGCCGGCGGGCCCGGGCGGCTTCACGCTGATCGAGATGCTGGTGGTGCTGGTGCTGACGGCGCTGGTGGTCGGCGTCGTCTTCGAGGGCTTGGGCCGCGTCGCCGATCTTCGCGTCCGCCTCGCCCGCCATCTCGACGGCGCGCTGGACGAGACCATCGTCGGCTCGTGGTTCCGCTCGAGCATCGCAGCACTCCAGACCGACCTCGTCGAGGCCCCCGACGCCTTCCGCGGCAGCTCGACCGAGATGCGCGGCCTCACCTTGAAGCCGATCGACCTGCCGGCGGGCGCCGCCACGGCCTTTGCCTGGCGGCTCGCTTCGGATGTGGTGAGCGGGCTGACGCGGCTCAGCTATCGCGGCGCCGACGGCACTTGGCGGGAGATCGCCGCCTGGCCCGGCGCAGGAGCGCGCTTCCTCTATGCCGGGCCGGACGGGGAATGGCGAAGCGAATGGCCACCGCCGCTTTCCGGCGCGGCGCCGCTCGGCCAGGTGGTATCCCGCCAGGCGCCGCAGCTGCCGCGCTTCATCCGCCTCGACGGCGGCAGCGGCGCCGAGACCCGCTCGATCGCCGCTTCGGTCCTGGGCACGACCCTGCCGAGGCAGGGCATCACCGACATCCTCAAGGCGCTGCAGTGAGGCGGCCGGCGAAGACGGCGGAGGCGGGCTTCGCGCTGGTGGCGGCGCTCTGGCTGGTGGCGCTCCTGGCGCTCGCCACCAGCATGCTGGCGCTCTGGGTCGGGCGCTCGACCGAGGAGGCGCGGACGCTGCGCCAGCGCGTCCAGGAGGAGACTCAGCTCGCCGACGCCAAGGCCGGCCTCCTCTTCGCCTTCCTGGTCCAGCCCTTGAGCGGCCGCGGCCTCGAGGTGGCGACCTCGATCGACAACCTCCGCCAGACCACCCAGCTCGCCCTCTCCCAGCCTTTCGGCAGCGGCGCCATCGGCACGAACGTCCTCATGCTCGACGACCTGCCCTACCGCTTCGGCAATGGGCTCGAGATCCGCGTCCAGGACTCGCGTGGCCTCGTCAACCTCAACCTGGCGACCCGGGAAGAGCTGATGCGGCTCTTAGCGCGGCTCGGCGTCGACCAGGACAAGCTCGATCCGCTGGTCGCCAAGCTCCAGGACTACGTCGACTTGGACGACCTCGTCCGCTTGAACGGCGCCGAGCGCGAGGACTACTTGAGGGAAGGCCTGCCGCCGCCGGCGAACGCGCTCATCCGCACGGTCTGGGAGGCGAGGCGCGTGCTGGGGTGGCGCTCGGAGCCGGCCCTGTGGGGCAAGGGGGAGCTGGCCGAGGTCGCGACCGCGTCGGCCATCGTCGGATACAACCTCAACACCGCGCCGGCGCTGGTGCTCGAGGTCGCCGCGGGGATGACGGCGGAAGCCGCCTCCCAGGCGGTCCAGTTCCGTCGCAAGACGCCGCTGATCACGCCCGACGCCCTGGTCGGGTTCGGTGCGCCGTTCGTGATCTCAGATCCGCTCCGCTTCATCCCGTTCCCCTCGGACGCGTTCCGGGTGACCTTCACCTTCCGGCCGGGAGGGCGGCGGGTGCAGATGGTTTTCGCGCTGACTCCGACCTCGCTCGAGATGCCCTGGCGTATTGACTACCAGATGGAGCTGGCGTCCATTGCCGAGAATGGCGGCGCGTCGA
>SCTE01000500.1 GCA_004298915.1 Chloroflexota bacterium
GTCCTCCGCACCGACGACCGTCACGTCGCGCGTCGCGGGATCGAGCGTGAACGCAACCGGATGCGCCTCGACGATCGGCGCCGATGCCTCGGGCGATGCACTCGGATCCGGTGCTGACGGCGTGGCGGAGGGCTCGTTCGAGGAACGCGGCTCCGGGGTCGCATCGATGGCGGGGGGGATGGGCGGCCCGAAGAGCGGGACGTCCCCGACGAGGACGACATTGGCAAGGACCTGGTCGCCGAGCCAGCCGGCGAAGAAGGTTCGATGGTTGCCGCTGACCTGCGTCGCCAGGTCATCCCCGACATGCCACAGGTACAGGTCCGGGCCGGCCGAGCCGTCCGCCGGCCGAGCCGAGAACGCGAGCCACTGCCCATCGGGCGAGTACGCCGTGTCGCCGACGATGACGACGCCCGACACGATCGAGTGACCCGCCGGCGGCTCGACCGATCCGGAAGGCCCGGGTGTCTCCGTTGGCGAGGCCGTCGGCGTGGGCGGAGCCGAGGTGGGACTCGCCGCCGGCGATGGGGTCGGGGTCGGGCTCGGGGGTACCGTCGGGACGGGCACGACGAGGATCTCGGCCCCGCCGACCGATGCGGCCGAGGTGACCACGACGATCTCGGCGCCGCTGGGCGACTCGACGACCGCCTGAGGCGGTTGGGTGAGCGCGAGACGGGTGGTCGAGCCGGACCCGAGGGTCGCGCAACCGGACCTCGCATCGGGGCAGACCGCATCGACGTGGACGCGCCGGAACTCGAAACTTCCGTCGGGACCCGACTGGATCCACGCCAGGTTCCCGGCCGCCACAACGATCGGCGTCGGCTCGACGACGGGCGTTCCGACGGCGGTGTCGGTGGCGATCGGCGGTGACGGGACGAGCGGCACCGATCGAGGCGCGAGGCTCACGCCGAGGACGACGGCGACCACGAGGAGACCCGATACGACACCGACCGGGACTCGACCGACCCGCCAGGATCCGGCGGCTCGGAGCGGGAACGGCCCGCGGTCGCGTCTGGCATGCTCCTGTTCGATCCGGGCGGCTGTGCGGGCCCAGAGGTCACGCGGCGGCTCGGGTGGATGGTTGCGCAGGGCACGGAGCAATTCCCGATCGGCCGAGTAGGCGGCCAGATCGGCAGCGCAGTCGGCGCAGCCGGCGAGATGCGCATCGAGCCAGGTCACGTCGGCGGGTTCGTTGGGCGTCGTGAACCCGTTGGCCATGAGTGCCCGGGCTCGATCGTGGGATGCCTCGGCGTCGTTGTGGCGACGGCGGAACGGCAGGGTCATCGGCCGTCGCTCCGTGGCCGGGCATAGGCGATGTCGCGTTCGGCCTCGGCGGCCGCTTCGGCCGCCTTCTCCGCGGCCAGGGCCTGGCGGAGGGATTCACGACCCCTGGTCAGCAGCGCTCGCGCGGCCACGTGGCTCACGCCGAGCGCGGCCGCCAGCTCGAGCCCCGTCAGGTCATGGACTTCGGCGAGGAGGAGGGCAGCCCGTTGGCGCTCCGGGATTCGGGCCATCGCGCGCTCGAGCGGTCCCGAGAGCTGGACGTCGAGCGCGACACGTTCAGCCGACGGCGCCGAGCCGGGTGCTTCCTCGCCGATGAACGGCACGAACCGCACGATCTTCCGGCGCCGAATGTAGTCGAGAGCGACGCGGTGAGCGATCTGGTAGAGCCATGCGCGGGCGTTCTCGCCCTTCTCGAGGGTGTCGTAGGCCCGGTACGCCTTGATGAATGCGTCCTGCTCGAGATCCGCCGCCAGCTCCGGATCGCGCACCATGCGCAGGAGGTAGGCGTAGATCTCGCCCTGATGCCTGGCGAACAGCGTTTCGACGAACGCGCCTGCCGATTCGCGGTTCCAGGTGTCGCTCACGGCCATGCCCGAACGGGTTCGCTCGGGAACGCGCGTCGTGATCGCGAGGCCCCCCGGCTCGCCGCTGCTGAGCATCCAGATCCTTCCGTGACCGGCCGCAACGCGGGCAGAGAGCGTCGCGCATCGCCGAGCCGAGGGACGAGGCACGCAGCGGTAGTGTGACGGGCGCGGCTCAACTGACCGGTGCTCCACCTTCGGCGACGGCCCGGGACAGGAGCTCCTCGACGGCGTCCTCCGGGGAGACCGGATTGACCGGCAGCCCGGTTCCCAGCTCCAGACCGGCGATCTCCCGCAGGCGCGGATGGATCTCCCAGTGCCAGTGGTAGGTGGCGTCGACGCGCTCCCGGAGCGGCGCCGTATGGAGGATCAGGTTGTACGGCGGTCCATCGAGCGTGCGGGCGAGGGTGGTGAGCACGTGACGAAGTGCGCTCGCCGTCGCCTTGATGTCCGACTCGGTTGCCCGGCCGAAGTCGGCATCGTGGCGCCTCGGGACGATCCAGATCTCGAACGGCGATCGCGACGCCCATGGCGCAAAAGCCACGCTGTCCGTGTCCTCCCAGACAAGCCGGTTCCTCGACCGCGTGGTCTCCCGGACGAGCCGGCAATACGGGCACTCCCCTTCCCGGATCACGAATCGCGCCGCGCCCCCGAGTTCCTCGGCGATTCGATGCGGGATCTGGGGCAGGTCGTAGAACTCGAAGCACAGGTGGTTGGTCCGGGCGCCGGCCTGCGCACCCCAGTTCTGGACGACCTGCAGGTGGTCCGTCTGGTTCGCGGCGCGGGCGACGGCGACGGCATCGCGGGCTGCGGTCACCATCGCCTCGACGATCGCGGCTCCCACCTGGTGAAGGGGTCGATGCTCCTGGGGCGGCGCGACGACCGTCCGCCAGCTGCCCGCAGCACCGGCACTCCCAATCGCCACCTGCGCGACGGTCTGATCGAGCTCGCGTGCGGCGTCTTCCGTCCCCACGACGTGGAAGGCATAGTCCTTGAGGACACGCAGGCGGACGCCGTCGCCCTCCGGCAGCCGGCAGTTCTGGCAGTCATTGCCGTC
>SCTE01000501.1 GCA_004298915.1 Chloroflexota bacterium
CGCATGAGAGCCATGCCGATGAAGTTGGCCATCACCCCGCCGGACGTGAGCAGCCCGAAGCTGCTCCGGTCGTAGCCCAGCAGGTCGCACAGCCAGCGGACGACCTCTTCCTCCATGGTCGCGGCGACGGGCCCGGCATGAAAGATGTCGACGCCCTGTTGCGCGAACTGGCTGAGCACCTCACCGACGATCGAGGCGATCAGTGGCGGCGGCGTGAAGTAGCCGTACGACCGGGGATGCCAGGCACTCACCGAGTTGGGAGCGATCCGTTCGCGGAACTCGTCGAGCAGGATGGACAGCGCCGTCGGCTCCGTCGGTGCGGGTCCGGGCTCCCGCGATGGGCCGAAGTAGCGGCCGCGAAGCGCAGCGAACTCGGTATTGGGGCCCATCGCCCGCTCGAGGCCGTGGTCGTAGAGGTAGTCGAGGCCGGTTTCCCAGGTCGCGGCACCAAGCGACCGCAGGGCCTCCCGCGACGCTCCGGGATCGCGAACGCCGAGCAGTTCAGGCTCCGGGTGCCAGGCGAACTGGTCGGCGAAGCCCGATGGGATGGGCGGTCGCGTGGGTCGGTCCGGATTCGGCATCGGCCGATGGTACGAGACGGCGGGCCGAAGGCGGTGCCGGCTGTCTGGACGGGCGGCGAAATCGGCATACTCCATGTCACGAGGCAGCACTGGCAGGGAGTCCGATGACCGACCGGCGAACGATCGTGTTCTTTCCCGAGGGCGCGTACGGGCCCACCAACAACTGCATCGGGATCGGGCAGGTCCTCCAGCACCGGGGACATCGCGTCGTCTTCATCGTCGAGGAGTCATTCGCCGGGCGTCTCGAGGCGCAGGGGTTCGAGGAGCGGCTGATGCGACTCGGACCGCCGCCGGCCACGGACGAGGTCCCGGGCCAGTTCTGGATCGACTTCATCCGGGATACCGCGCCGATCTTCCGGAAGCCGACGATCGAGCAGCTCGGCGAGTTCATGGCGCCGACCTGGCAGGCCCTCATCGACGGTTCGAAGTACGTCGACGAACGGCTCCGCGAGATCATCGAGGACGTCAGGCCCGACGTCGTCGTCGAGGACAACGTCATCGCCTTTCCGGCGCTCTCCGCGTCCGGCGTCCCGTGGGTCCGGATCGTGTCCTGCCAGCCGGCGGAGTTGCGTGACGCGGCCGTACCGCCGATGTCATCGGGATACCCGGTTGACGACCGCCGGGCCTGGCCCGCGTTCCTCGATGAAGTCGAGCGGACCCACCGCGCGATGTGGGAGGACTTCAGCGCGTTCATGGTCGAACGTGGTGCGCCGGCCCTGACGTGGGGCCCGCACGGGCCGGACTTCATGCTCGAGTCCCCATGGTTGAACCTGTACTCGTACCCGGCCGAGGCGGACTATGACCGGGAGGAGCCCCTCGGCCCGACATGGCACCGGCTCGATTCGACGGTCCGATCCAGCTCGGAGTCGTGGGAGCTTCCGGCCCACCTGCAATCCGGGGAGGGGGCGCTTGTCTACCTGTCACTCGGCAGCCTCGGATCGGCCGACGTCGGGCTGATGCAGCGCCTCGTCGATGTCATGGGCGCCACGCGACACCGGGTCATCGTGTCCAAGGGTCCGCTGGCCGACCAGATTCGGCTCCACGACAACATGACGGGCGCCGACTTCCTGCCCCAGCCCGTGATCCTGCCCCGTGTCGACCTCGTCATCACGCACGGGGGCAACAACACCGTCACCGAGGCGTTCCACCACGGCAAGCCGATGATCGTGCTCCCGCTGTTCTGGGATCAGGTCGACAACGCCCAGCGGGTTGCCGAGACCGGGTTTGGCGCGCGACTCCAGACCTACGCATTCGAGGATGCGGAGCTGACCGGGGCCGTCGACCGGCTGATCGCCGATGCCGCGCTCCGCCGCCGCCTGGCCGCGATGGCGTCGAGAATCCAGGCGACGTCCGGAACAGCGCGCGCGGCCGATCTCATCGCGCGTGTTGCGCGTTCGGGCGAGCCGGTCAGCGCGTGACGGCGATTCTCGCGCGGCACCGCGCGTGAGCCGCTCGGGGGATGCGGAAATCGGAGACCTCGAGGCGCGAGCCCGCGCCGCCATCGCCGATCTCGACCTCGAGACGCTCGCCACGGCCCGCTGGACGGGCCTCGCGGGCCTCGGACCGGCGCGAGCCGC
>SCTE01000502.1 GCA_004298915.1 Chloroflexota bacterium
GCCCCTACCTGTTCGTGACGGACGCGGCGGCGACGGGGCTGGGCCTGTCCGGAATCGGCATTGAGCACGCCGAGGACTACCCGGACGTGGGCCGGATCCTGGGCCGGATCATCGACCTCGAGGCCATCCCGTCGGCAGGGATCGCGCCCGGCTGAGCACGTGCCCCGCTTGGCGGATGACCAGCCCTGTCGCGGTATGGCGGAGACGGCTCGGGCATATATGGTAGCGTGTATGGCATGGAGCGAACGACCGTCTACCTGACCGAGCGCCAGAAGCGCGCACTCGAGCGAACGGCCAGGGCCGAAGGCCGGAGCGAGGCCGAGTTGATCCGCGAGGGCGTCGATCTCGTCACCGGGCGGCTCCGAGCCGCAGAGGTCCGCCTGCCCCTGTTCGAGAGCGGCCTGCCGGACCTTGCATCGCGGGTCGATGAGGAGCTCGACGGGTTCGGGGAGTGATCATCCTCGACACGAGCGGCCTGCTGGCCGCGATCGACGGCAGCCAGCGCCACCACGCCGAGGCAGCCGCGTCGATCAGGACCGCCGGGGGTCCCCTGCTCCTGTCTCCGTTCGTGCTCGCCGAGCTTGACTACCTGCTATCGACCAGGGTCTCGCAGCCGGCGGCGCTCGCCCTCCTCGATCAGGTCGCCGCGGGCGCATACCGCCTCGAACCGATGGACCTTGGCGACATCGCCCGCGCCTCGGAGATCATCCTCAGGTACCGCGACCTCCGGCTCGGCCTCGCGGACGCATCGCTCGTGGTCCTCGCGGAGCGCCACGGCACGCTCGACATCCTGACCCTCGACGAGCGGCACTTCCGGGCGATCGAAGGCCCGGGCGGCCGTCCGTTCCGCCTCCTTCCGGCCGACAAGGACTGAGCCGAACAGATTCCATCCAGGTCCCTTGAGCATCGCCGGGGCCTCGAGGCGCGCGTGGCCGCCTCGAGGTTCGTGGCTCAGCCGGATCTGCCGGCCGTCGCGCCGGCTGGTGTTCGCGGTCAGACCGCCACCCATGTATGGTAGTGTGGGCGGCATGGAGAAGACGACCGTCTACCTCACGACCGAGCAGAAGGCAGCGCTCGCGTCGGCGGCACGGGCAGAAGGACGGAGCGAGGCGCGATTGATCCGTGAGGGGATCGAGGATGTCGTCGCCCGCCATCGAGCGGGCGAGGCCGTCGCTCCCCTTGCTGGCGCACCCGCGTCTGCACCACGAGCTGACGAAGGACGCCCGCCACGGCCCCGCTGGATCGGTCGCGATGCGTTCGTCCGCCGTCTTGGGACGGTCCAGGCCGACGCCGCGCTGGCCGCGGAACTCAGGGAGCTGGCACCGGACACCACCCGCGACCTGGACGATCGATGACCGACGGCCTCGCAGACACGAGCCTGTTCATCGCCCACGAGACGGGTCGAGACCTGCGGATCGACGAGCTGCCCGAACGACTCGCCGTGTCGGTGATCACGATCGGTGAGCTGCGGGCCGGCGTCCTCTCGGCGAAGGACGTGGCCACGCGAGATCGGCGGCTCAGCACGCTCGCCGCCGCCCTCGAACTCGATCCCGTCCCCATTGACGAGGCGGTGGCGGCGGCCTGGGCCCGACTGCGCGTTGAGGTCCGCGAGCGCGGCCTCCGCATGCCGGTCAACGACTCGTGGATCGCCGCAACGGCCATCGCCATGGGGGCCGCGGTGGTCACGCAGGACGACGACTACGTTGAACTCCCCGGCCTCGTGGTGATCCGGGTCTGAAGCGGCGACCCCGGAAGGAGCGCTGTCCGCCGGCCGGCCATGACCTTGCAACGGGCAGGGCGCGACGGGTAGTGTCATCGACCATGGACGCTCGCGTGGCACGTCAGGTGCTCATCACGACCGACGGCATCGAGGGTGCCGCGCCACGCCCGACGGGATGGATCGATCGCGTGTTCGCCCTGCCGCTCCGGCTCCCGGGTGGCCCGGCGATCTGGTGGATCGCGATCTTCGTCCTGATGACCCTGATTCCGGCGGTCCTGCTCTGGGTGACCGGTGCGCAGCCGGTGGGCGCGATCGACTCGCGGCTGTGGGTCGCGGCGCTCCTCGCGGCCTATGGCGTGGCCCTCAGGAATGTCCTCGATGGCACCGCCCGTCGCGCCTTCCGGGAGTTCCTGCCCGCCATCGGAGCCGAGCACGATGCGGCCGCATTCGAGGCGGGCCTCGTGTCCGTGCCGGACCGCGTCGCGATCCCGGCCGTGGCGATCGTCGAGGTCGTGATCACGATCGGCTATTTCAGCGACCCGAAGGAAGCGGCCCACATCCTGTCGAGGCCGTTCGTCGAGCAGGCCGTCGTCCTCGTGACGAACTGGCTGGCGATCGCCGTGGTCGGCGTGCTCCTGATCGGCATCTATCGGCAGCTGTCCACGGTGACGAGGCTCCACGGCCTGGCGGTCGTGGACCTGTTCGATCAGGGACCTGCCCACGCGTTCGCCCGCCTTACCTCGGCGACGGCGATCGGGGTCATCCTCTGCACCGCCGTCGTCCTCGCCGATCCGGCGGCCGCGAGCGACACGATCCTCTTCAGCCTGCAGGCGGCGGTCCTCCTTATCATCGCGGCCGCCGCATTCGCGCCGCCGCTTCGAGGCATGCAGGGCCGCCTCGCATCCGAGAAGGCCGCGCTGCTGCGGGCGGTCAACGGCCGGATCAAGCTGACCACGGATCGGGTCCATGCGGCCGTGGACGCCGATGCGCCGCTCGCGGGATCCGGGCTCCACGACACCCTGGCAAGCCTGATCGCCGAGCGCGACCTCATCGCGAAGCTCTCGACGTGGCCCTGGAGTGCCGGCACGATCCGCGGTCTCGGCAGCGCGCTCGTCGTCCCGATCGTGGTCTGGGTCATCACCCGCGCGCTGGAGCGCTACCTCTGAGCCGTCGCACACGGTCAAGCCGCCTGGCTGAAGGATCCCGAGGGCAACCTCGTCAGCATCGGGTCGCACTAACGACAGGTTGCGGTCGCCGCTGGTCTAGATTGAACCGCAGCGCCACCGGGAATCA
>SCTE01000503.1 GCA_004298915.1 Chloroflexota bacterium
CGGCCGAGAAGGCCCGGCCCGCGCCGGTCAGGACGATCGCCCGAACCGAGCGATCACGCGCCAGGTCATGGAGTGCCTCGAGGAGCTGGCCTTTCATGGCATAGGTCAGGGCATTGAGCGCGGCTGGCCGGTTGAGGGTGATCGTGGCGACCCCATCCGTGACCTCGACAAGCACCTCGCGCGGCACCGGCTCCGACCGGGCGTCGTTCAGGTCGGTCATCGCGTCGGGGCCACCCAGCCAGGAATCACCATTCGAACACCCGGCATTCGCCGGCGACGAGTTCGAGGACCCGGTCATCGAGCGGATGATCGGCCCCGTTGGCCTGTTCTCGGACGAAGTCGGCGAACAGGGCGGCAAATTCGGGATCGTCGTCCGACAGGGCACCGGCGACCAGCAGGTCGCGCTCCGGGACGGCGACGAGGATCCGGGCGTGGGACGGGAATACCCGGGTCAGATAGGCACGAACGGCGGGCAGCAGGAGCCGTGCGGCGTCATCGCCATCGCCGGTCGCCGACGACAGGAGGCGTCGGTGGCCCGAAGCCTCCTCGGTCCATGGAGCCGAGACCGACCACTGGGTGAGGTTCGCGGTGGCCACGCTCCGTAGCTCCTCTGGCGTCGTCCCCCACGCCAGCAGGTGATCCGCGTTCACGTGGACGTCGTACGAGCCGACGCGAAGGGCGTAGCCGATCAGGAGATCGCACGGGCCGGGATCCAGGATCGGCGACGCATGGGTCTTCATCCCCTCGGATGCGAGCCGCTCCGCGTCGAGGGTGTCGAGCCTCGTCCCCAGGGTCCCGACCGGGCGGAGGACCGGCACGAGCACCACGCGCGCGGCATCCCAATCCTGCTCGGGGGCGTGCGACGGCCCGGCGGGGCCCTCCGGCGGGCGGCGATGCCCGCTCACAGGCGCATCGGGGTCGATGGGCGCCAGCGGATCCGGGGCTGCGTCCCGCCAGGCGGGCGCGGGCTCGTCGCCCAGATCGTGATCCCAGGCCATGTGTCCCCCCTCGTCGTGGTCAGCGACCCTTCCAGGTCGCCGGTCGCTTCTCCGTGAAGGCGGCCATCCCTTCCTTCTGGTCCTCGCTCGCGAACAGCCCGTAGAAGTTCCGGCGCTCGAACTCGAGCCCGGCGTCGAGTGGCAGTTCCTCGGCCCGATTGACCGCCTCCTTGGCGGCGATCACGGCCAGCGGCGGCATGGCGGCGATCTCCACGCCGATCTCGAGCGCCGTGCGGACGGTCTCGGCGGGGGCGACGACGCGGGTCACGAGGCCGTGCGCCTCGGCCTCGCGAGCGCTCATCGGCCGGGCCGTGAGGACCATCTCCATGGCCTTGGCCTTGCCGATCGCGCGCGTCAGGCGCTGGGTGCCGCCGGCGCCCGGGATGACGCCGAGCCGGATCTCGGGCTGGCCGAACTGGGCATCCTCCGCGGCCACGATCATGTCGCAGGTCATCGCGAGCTCGCAGCCGCCGCCCAGGGCGAACCCTCGAACGGCGGCGATCATCGGCTTGCGGATCCGCTTGATCCGCTCCCAGCGATGGAAGTGGTCGTCGGCAAGGAGCGAGGCCGGCGTCTGGCCGGCCAGTTCGCGCACGTCCGCTCCGGCCGCGAACGCGCGATCGCCGGACCCGGTGATGACGATCGCCCGGCAGGCCGGGTCACGATCGAGCGCCTCGAGGACATCAGTCAGCTCGGCGATCATCGCGAAGTCGAGGGCGTTGAGGACCTTGGGACGATCGAGCGTCACGAGGGCGACCCCGTCGAGTGGGCCGCTGCTCCCCGGCGCGGGAAACTCCAGGCGGATCGACGCTGGCCGGGATTCGGTGCTGCTGGCGGTCACGACGCTCCTCTGGCTGATGCGAAGCAAGTATCCACCGCGCGGGAAGGCCCCCGTCGGGCCTACGTGCCGGGCAGCAGGTCGGGCGCGTCCTCGAGGACCAGGAACGTGGCGAGGCCCGGCGCGATCTCGCGGAGCAGGCGTCCGGCGGCCCGCATGGGATCCGATCGGAGGCCCGCGTCGAGCGCACCTCGATCGTCGAAGTCCATCGCCGCAGCCAGGGCAAGGTCGGTTTCCGTGCCGAGCGCCTCGGAAACGCGCCAGATGCGGGTCGCCAGGAGGCCGGGCGTCTCGGCGACGAGCGGCAGGTGCTCGTCACGGTAGCGGCGCTCGAGGGTCTCGAGGGCCTCGGCCCCGCCCTCCGGCCGGCGATACAGCACGAACAACGTCGTCATGAGGCGCTCCTCTCGGGTGACATCGCGGGCTCGCCCGGTTGGGCGGCGGCCCGTTGCTTGGCTGCCTGCTCAGTGGCGCGATAGAAGCCCGACAGGGCTTCGTTGAACAGGCCCGGGCGCTTGACCGTGACCTCGTGACTGCAGTCCGGGGCGACGAACAGCCGGGCCCCGGGGATCTGGCGCGCGATCCCCCACGCGTGATCGACCGGCACGAACGGGTCGCGGTCGCCGCACACGACCATCGTCGGCGCGTCGATCCGGTGCAGGTCGCCCGGGGTCATCAGCGGCTGCGCGGCGACATCGGCGGCGATCGCCGGAAGCAGGCGCTGCCAGCCCCCGACCCCCTGGCCGGCATCGTGGCGCCGGGACAGGCGCGCGGCCCATTCCGGGTCCTCGGCCTCGATCTTCGACGGCTTCATGAGGCCGCGCATGACCCCGGTCCGTGGTTCCCGCTGGGTCGTGATCCCGATCGCCACGAGCGTCCGGACCCGTTCCGGAAACCGCGATGCGAACTGGAGCGCGGTCATCGCGCCCATCGAGAACCCGAGCAGGTGAACCGTCCGCAGCCCGAGCGCATCAACGAACCCGACGAGGTCCTCGACCAGCCAGTCATAGCGAAAGCCGTTCGCAGCGTCCCAGCCCGTCCGCCCGTGACCCCGGGCGTCGGGCAGGAAGAGTCGGAAGGCCTTCGAGAAGAGCGGGATCTGGGCCGCAAAGTCCTCCCGACCGAGGGAGGTTGCACCGTGGAGCATCACGATCGGCGGCCCCGCGCCGACGACGTCGTACCCGATGTCCAGGTCATTCGCGTGGATCGTGGCCATGATCAGGCCTCCGGCTTCCCCTTCACCGGGGCGTGGACCGCCTGCTCGATCCGGAGGTAGCGTCGCCGGAAGTAGAGCAGCGGCCCAACGGCCGCCGGGTCGTCCCCGGCTGCATCCATGGCATCGACGCGGCCGATGAACAGGTCGTGGTCGCCGGCCGAGAATGTCTCGACGATCGTGCATTCGAGGGTCGCGATGGCGCCGTCAAGGAGCGGCAACCCGGTTGGCCCGGGCGACCACGCGGCGCCACAGAAATCCTCGCGGCCCGGCT
>SCTE01000504.1 GCA_004298915.1 Chloroflexota bacterium
GAGGTCGATGTAGGTCAACTCACCGCCCCGGAGGTCGTGGCGCGAAGCCTGGTCGCCGACTTCCAAGACGAGCCGGTCACCGCGTGGCGCACGGGTTCGCCGTCCGGCCGCGTTCCCCGCGCCGCCGACGATGACGAGGCTCCCGAGCGGGACCAGGGCATCGTGGACGAGGTCAGCGAGGAGGGCACGGCGCTCCGCCGGATCCTCGATCGTGCCGATCGGGCCGAGCAGGCGAGCGTGATCCCAGGCCAGCTGCGTCGACCCGGCATGGCGGATCGTGTCGGCGACCGCCATCGCGATGGCCTGCGGTGGAGCGCTGGCGAACGCACCGCCAGCGACGATCGTGAGGTCGGCCGGCGGACCCGCCCCGATGTCCGGGGTCAGGTTCGCGAGCCGGGTCAGCGCGGCGCTGGCGGCCGCCATCCGGAGGCGCGCCCCGTCACCCGTCCCGTCCACCCAGGGGCGCCGACGCAGGTCGCGGAGTCGATCGCCCATGCGATGGCGGTCGAGGCTCCCGGTGGTCCAGGCGAGGACCCCGTCCACGGTGTCGTCATCGGGCTCGGGTGGCACGAGCGCGCCGAGGGCCGAGATGATTCCCCGCACGATCGGCTCGTCCCCGGCAACACCGGGCTCGGCAACGAGCCGGGCACCCCCGTCCAGGCCGACCTCGAGCAGCTCCACCCGGAGGTCGAGCAGGTCGGCGAGCGTCGCAACGACCGCCCGAAAGCCAGTCCGCCCATCCTCCGGGTCACGGATCTGTTCCGCCAGGACGTCTCGGAGGGCGTCCGGCGCACCGAGCCGGCCCGAGGCGGCGGGCGCGTCGATCGAGCGCGCCGGATCGACATCCTCACCACCCAGCGCCTCGGCCCATGCGCGGCGACCCCGGATGGCGGGGCTGGCCATGACCCGCAGGTCGAGGCGTCGACGGAGGAGCGCGCCGCCGAGGGCCGCCAGGTCGTCGAGGGCGGCTCGCTCGTCCGGACCGGGCGGATCGCCGATCCCGATGAGGACGAGGCCGATGGCCGGATCGAGGGCGAGCGCGGTCATCTCACGCGGATCGTGCGTCTCGGTCGAGGCGGTGACGACGCGCCAGGCCGTGCGGCGCGCCTCGGCCGCGAGGTTCCCGACGGTTCGACGCGAGGCGCCGAGGACGAGAACCGAGCCCGGGGGTCGACTCCGCGCCTCGAGCACCGGCATCGCCCCGAGCGCGGCGGGCTCCAGCTCGGGCCAGGTCGCCAGCTCCGGATCGGCCGCCCGCACCCGCTCGGCGACGGCGGCCAGGATCGCGGGTGTCGACGTCTCCGACGATCCCGCCATCGAGCCGAGCAGGCGCCACCGCCGGTCGAGGCGGGCCACCAGGCCGACCGACGACGTCGCCGCCCCGGAATCGATGATCGCGAGAGCTCTCGGTGCTCGGGTCACCGGGTCATGCTACCGGGCCGGGCCCGTGACGGGCTGGCTGGGGACGGTCACGCGTCCCAGGTCATCTCGTCGTCGAGCTCCTCGAGGCGATCGATGAGCTGTTCGATGCCGTCGTCATCGGCAAGGATCGCGGTCGCGCCGGCCATGTCGCCCCCGAACAGGCTGCGCAGCACCGGATCGAAGAACAGCATCGCGTTGGCACCGAGCGGCCGGTAGGGACGGCTCGCATGGAGGAAGTGCACGGCCGACGTCGTCAGGCCACGCAGCTGGATCTCGCGCGCAACCTGCTCCACGAGCTCGTCACGCTGCTCCTCGGGGAGCTCGGCCGGGCCGACGATCGTCATCGGGCGGCCCGGACGTCGACCGCAACGGGCGCGGGAACGAGCGCGGGGGTGCTCATGGCCGCCTCGAAGGCCCGGTACGCCTCGGCGCCCCGAAGCGCCAGGATCACGTGCTCGATCGTCGACAGGCCGGCAAGCTCGTCCCGGAGGGTCGCGACCGTGATCGCTGCCGCCTCGCTCAACGGGAAGCCGCCGAGCCCCGTACCGAGGGCGGGAAACGCGACGCTCGCCACGCCGAGTTCGCGGGCCCTGGCCATGGCACTCCGGACGGATGCTTCGATGGCCCGGGCGGAAGTGCGCCGATCACGGTCGAGGGACACGGCGTGGATCACGGCGCGGGCGGCCAGCGTCCCGCCGCCGGTCACGATCGCCGCGCCGACCTCGATCGGGCCCTGGCGGACGGCTTCGAACTCGATGG
>SCTE01000505.1 GCA_004298915.1 Chloroflexota bacterium
CACGAGCGGAGCGCCGGGGACGACGGACCGCAGGAGGCCAGCGGTCGCGATCGTGAGGACGCATGCGGCGACTGCGGCACGTGACCCGACCGACGCCGCGAGGATCGCCCCGACCGGCGCAAACAGGCCCATGCACAGGACCGGAATCGTGCCGAGCAGCCCCGCCACGCCATGGCTGATCCCCAGGTCGCGCTGGATGTCGATGAGGAGCGGCCCGACCACGAGGATCTGGGGGCGCAGCGCGAGGGCAACGAGGAAGAGCGCCGCCAGGACCCGGACCGGCGGACCCGGGCGCGAATCATGATCGAGCCCGGCCGGTGATGGGCCGACCGGGCTCTGTGACGGCGGGTTCACGGGTTCCAGCGGACCGCGCCCGCCGGATCGTTCCGGGGTGACGCCTATGCCTTCGCCGGCAGCCAGCCGGGCTCCGGCGTGCCGAACGTTCCGATCAGGTAGTCACGCGAGGCCTCGACGGCCTTGCGCGGCGCTCCGAGATTGGCGGCCAGCTTGAAGTCCCGCTTGAGGGCCTTGCCGTTGACGAAGACCGTCTTCACGTTCGACACGTCGGCGGCGCACACGACGGCGCCGACGGGATCGATGACCGGGGAAACGTTGACCGCCTGCGTGTCGATGATCACGAGGTCGGCCTTCTTGCCCGGGGTGATCGAGCCGGACCAGTCGGCAACGCCGGCGACCCGGGCGCCATCGATCGTCGCCCAGCGAAGCACATCGCGGGAGGTGATCAGGTTGGGCGTGTCGATCGTGCCGTCCAGGTTCTCGTCCCAGGTCTCCTGGTGACGCCGTGCGCGCTCGGAGGCGAACACCGCGTGCATCTGGGTGAACTGGTCGGACGAAGCCGTCGTTGCGACGTCGGATGACAGGCCGATCGGGATCCCCATCTTCGATGCGGTCGCGGCCGGCGCCCAGCCGTGGCCCATCTGCATCTCGATCTGCGGTGCCAGCGAGACGTTGCCGCCGGAGTCCGCGACCATCTGCCATTCGTCGTCCAGGAGGTGCGACGAGTGGATGTACGTGGTGTTGGGGTAGAGCAGGTCCAGGTCCTTGAGGCCACGGAGCTGCATCTTCGTGTAGCCGAAGCGGTCCATCGCGACGTGAACCGTGATGTTGACTCCGAGCTCCTTCGCCAGCTCCCATTCGTAGCGGACGACCTCGGGCTTGCAGAAGTTGGTCCCGCGGGTGGCCAGCGCCATGGTCACGAGACCGCGATCGTCACTGAGCTGCTGGCTCCGGATCTTGCGCGCGAGGTCGCCGTCGATCCGTTCCGTGCTGCCGGCCCAATCCATGCCGAACCACCAGGCCTGGATGGAGGTGTTCGGGAAGCCGAAGGCGAACACCGATCGGATGCCGGATTCCTGGAGTCCGCTGATCGCCGCGTCGGCGTGAGCCGCGGTATTCATGATGTGCGACCAGTCCACGAGCGTCGTGATCCCGGCGTTGATGCACTCGAGGGCGCCCCACAGGTTCGCCGCGTGGACGTCCTCGGGACGGTAGTTCGGCGCGAACTTGTCGAGGATCGCGCTGAAGTAGGCACCGAGCGTGTAATCCGGGGCCGACGTCCGGATCGACGTCTCCCACGTGTGCCGGTGGGTATCGACGAAGCCCGGGATGACGATGTCGCCGGCCGCATCGATGACCTCGGCGCCGTCCGCCGAGATCCCCGGCCGAACGTCCACGATCTTGTCGCCCTCGATCAGAATGTCGGCATCGGGCAACTCGCCGATGGCGTCATCCTGGCTCAGGACGATCGCGTTCTTGATGAGGATTCGATCTGCCATGGTGCTCCTCCGATCCGCTTGCCGATGATCAACCGATTGATTCCCAGGACGAACTCAGGTCAGACGCGTTCCTCCGGCTGCGCGCCCTCTCGGGATTGGATCTCGTGCCGTGCGCGAAGCTCGACGGCAATGGCTGAGAAGTCGTCGTCCGCGCGGCCGTTCGCGACCGCTTCCTCGATGAGCTGGTGCGAGGCCCGGGTCTGCGGCAACGAGAGGCCGAGGCGGGCCGCGCTCGCCTCGATCAACCGCAGGTCCTTGTCGGCCAGCTTCATGGCGAAGGCGACCGGCGTCGATTCGGGGCTCACGAAGGCAGCCGTCTTGTAGATGACGTACGGCGCCCCGACCGCGCCGCCGGCGATGACGTCGTAGGCCAGGGCCCGCTCGACGCCGGCCGCCTCGGCAAGGACGAGGCCCTCCGCCACGGCGCCATTGAGGCCGAAGATGACCGTGTTGACCGCGAGCTTCATGGCGGCTCCGCTGCCGAGCGGGCCGAGGTGGAACACGGTCTTGGCCAGGGCGTCGAGGACTGGTCGGGCGAGGTCGAGATCGGCCTGATCCCCACCGACCATGACGGTCAGTTGCCCACCTTCGGCCAGGGCGACGCTCCCCGACACGGGCGCGTCGAGGAGCCCGGAACCGGTCGCCCGGACCGCCGCTTCGACCGACCGGATCGTGTCGGGCATGACGGTGCTCATGTCCACCAGCACGCCGCCGGCGTGTGCGCCCTTCGCCAGCCCATCCGCGCCCAGGAACGCGTCGCGGACGGCGTCGTCGTCGGCAAGCATCGTGATCGCGATGTCGGCCGCGGCCGCGGCGTCTGCCGGTGTCCGGACGGCGCGGCACCCGAGTTCGCTTGCGACGGCCTCCGCTCGAGCATGCGTCCGGTTCTGGACGATGAGGTCGAAGCCCGCCCGCGCGAGGGCCGTCGCCATCGCCGAGCCCATCCGGCCCATGCCGAGGACGGCCACGGTGGTCATGCCGCGATGTCCCGGGCCGGATCGGTCATTTCGCCTCGTCAAGCCTCCGGCGGATCGTGGCCACGATCCGATCCACCGACGGGATCGTGGCGTCCTCGAGGACCGCTGCTGACGGGAGGGGGATGTGCGGTGAGGTGATCCGGACGATCGGGGCATCGAGGCTGTAGAACGCCTCGTCGGCGACGATCGAGACGATCTCGGCGCCCCAGCCGAGGACGCGCGGGTTCTCCTCGACCGTGAACAGCCGGCTGGTCCTGGTGACCGAGGCCAGGATCGCCTGGGCATCGAGGGGGATCAGGGTCCGGAGGTCGATGACCTCGGCATCGATCCCGAATTCGCTGGCCAGGCGCTCGGCGGCCTCGACCGCCTTCGGGACCATGGCCGCCAGGGCCACGATCGTGCAGTCGGCACCGGCCCGGACGACCGCTGCCTTGCCGAGGGGCACGACGTGCTCGCCATCGGGCACCTCGCCCTTGACCGCGAACAGCGCCTTGTGCTCGCACATGATCACCGGATCGGGATCCCGGATC
>SCTE01000055.1 GCA_004298915.1 Chloroflexota bacterium
CCGCCGGAGTCCTGGAACCTGACCCAGCCGGACGTGATTCGCCGGATCCACCGCGGCTACCTCGATGCCGGTTCACGGATCGTGCTGACCAACACGTTCGGTGGCAATCGGCTCCGGATGAGCCTGCATGGCAACGAGCATCGGGTCGCCGAGTTCAACCAGATGGCCGCGCTGCTCCTCCGGGCCGAGGTGGAATCCGCGGGCTCCACGGCCCTGGTCGCGGGTGACATCGGGCCGTCGGGCTCGATCATGATGCCGATCGGCACGCTCGATTTCGACGAGGCGGTCGATGTCTTCGCGGAACAGGCCTCGGCCCTCGTCGCGGGTGGCGTCGATCTGGTCTGGATCGAGACGATGTCCGATCTCGAGGAAATCCGGGCGGCGATCGCGGGCGTTCGCCAGGTTGCCCCGTCGATCCCGCTGATCGCCACGATGACGTTCGACACGCGCGGCCACACGATGATGGGTGTCAAGCCTGAGGCTGCCGTCCATGCCCTGGCCGAGTGGGGCGCCGACGCGATCGGCGGCAACTGCGGCAACGGCCCGGACGAGATCATCCCGGTCATCGCGAAGATGCGGGCCGCCGAGCCGGACGTGATCCTGGTCGCGAAGTCGAACGCCGGCATGCCCGAGCTCGTCGACATGAAGGCCGTCTACCGGGCCGAGCCGTCGGCGATGGCCGATTACGCGCTCCAGATTCGGGACGCGGGGGCCTCGATCATCGGGGCCTGCTGCGGATCGACGCCGGCACACCTGGCGGCCATGGCCGAGGCGCTACGCACGCGCTGAGGGCGAGGGCCCAGGTCAGGGGGCGGCGCGAAGGGTCAGGCCGACGCCCCCGCTGATGAGGGTCAGGAGATCCGCCTGGATCGCGTACGACGGATTTCCGCGCAGCACCGCGACGACGGCGCTCTCCAGCTGCGCGACGCCGTTGTCGCACGCGCGCTTCGTGAGGACGAGGTCCGCGAAGGTGATCGAGCCGTTCGCGACGGTCGCGGTCGCGCCGCCGGTGTTGCAGCCCGTCTCGACATCGACGTGCGCGTCGGTCAGCGTGATCGTGGCAATCGCTCCGGCCGGGACGCTCGACACGGTACCGCCGTTGATGAGCCCGTCAACGACCCACCGGGTCCCGAGGAGCGGCAGGTCCGGGTCGGCGACGACTCGATCGAGGAACGCGACGCGGATCCCATTGAGCGCAAGGGTGAGGTTGTTGCCATCGAGCCCGATCGTCGCGCCACCGAGGAGTCCGGTGACCCACTGATCCTGCGCCGCGAGGTTGGGCTGGCATCCGATCTCGGTCGTGACGATCTGCCCGACGACGAGGCGATCGCCGTCGATCCGGTACGGCCCGCCGAACGTGTTGCACCCGGCATTGGCGGTCACGTTGCCGTCCTTGAACGTGATCCGGATCACCGTGCCCGCGACGAGGGCCGGTCCGTCGACCTTCGTTGACAGGAACGTGCGGCCATCGAGGGTCTGGCCCGTCGGCCCCGGCGTTGCGGAGCCGCCCCCGCAGGCGGCGGTGAGGGCCGCGATCGTGAAGATCGCAAGGATCAGCGCTCGGTATGTCATGGCGCCTAGACGACGCCGAAGCGCTCCGGTTCCCACCGTCACATCGCGCGCCGATCCGGTGCTGCGTACCGCGGGCCATACCGAGGTGCGGCGATCCCACTCAGCTCGAGCAGGCGGACCACCCGTGCCCGATGGCCTCGCCACGGTTCGAGGAGCTCGAGCATCCGTTCGTCCGTGCCGCGCGGCTCACCGGCAAGGGCGAACGACACGAGGTTCTTCAGGTGAAAGTCGTTGACGCTGACCGCGTCGGGATCGCCCAGTGTGCGGAGGGTCACCTCGGCCGCGGTCCAGACCCCGATGCCCGGGATCGCCTGGAGGGTGGAGGCCGCGGTCCTGCCCAGCTCGAGCCGGGTCCCGTCGAGGTCGGCCAGGCGCTCGAGCCGCGGCGCCTCACGGGCCACCCGTCGGATGACATCGGCCCGGCGCTGCTCCACGCCCAGCGGGTGGAATGCGTAGTAGGGGAGTCCCGCGAGCGCTTCGGGTGACGGCTGGAGCCTGAGCCGATGGGTCGCGGCAATCGGGCCTGGCGCCGGTGCTCCGTGTCCCGCGATCAAGCCGCGGAACGCGGTCACGGCCTCGCCGCCGGTGACCTTCTGCTCGAGGATGGCGGGGAGCAGCGATTCGAAGATCGCGCCGGTCCAACCGATGCGCAGATGCGGGCGTCGACGGGCCAGGTCGGCGACCACCCGGTGGTGCGATGGGTCGAAGCCCGTCGGATCGTCGTCCAGGCCGAGGAACGCGGGAAGCGCCGCGAGGGCCCGATCCGCACCCGGGCCCCACGCCTCGGCTTCGACGCGGGTCCCCTGGACCTCCGCGAGCAGCGTCGCCGGCCCGTCCTGCGTTCGCGTTGCCCGGATCAGGGATCGGGACGAGATCCGGCCGGTGGGATCACCGCGCCCGCGAACGTGCAGCCCGGCGACGGTCACGAGGTCGAGCGGCGCGGTGAGGTCGATCGAGCGGCGTGGCACCTGGTCATTCTCGGCGTCATCGCGCCGTCACGCGCGTCGGGGATGCTCGCCCCGATGCTGCTCGTCCTCGTGTTCGCGTTCGTCGCCGGGGTCCTCACGATCCTCGCGCCATGTGCGTTGCCGGTCATCCCGCTCGCGCTCGGCGCCGGCTCGACCGGCGGCCGTCGCCGCGTGACCGGACTCGTCCTTGGGTTCGGCGTCACGTTCGTGGCGGCGACGGTGCTGCTCGCCGCCACGCTGGCCGCGCTCGGGCTCACCAACGATGGGCTGCGGATCGTGGCGGTGGTCGTGCTTGCGGGCGCCGGATTGAGCCTGGCCGTGCCACAGATCGAGGCAGTGATTGAGCGGCGGCTCGGACCGCTGGCCGGCATCGGCGTCCGGGTTGCCGGCGTTCAGCGTGAATCCGGGTTCGGCGGAGGTCTCGTGCTCGGTGCGGCGATCGGCCTGCTCTGGGCGCCATGCGTTGGCCCGATCATGGCCGGGGTCATCGCGGCCGCGGCGGTCCGTGGACCCAGCATTGAGACAGTTGCCATCGCGATCGCGTACGTGGCCGGCGCGGCGGTCCCGATCGGCGCGATCGCGGGCTGGGGCCGACGCGCGAGCGACGCGATGCGGACCCTCAGCGCTCGTATCCGGCTTCGCCGCGGGTTTGGCGTCGCGATGCTCGTGACCGCGCTGCTCGTCGGGACCGGACTGGACCGAGGGCTGCAGACGGCGGTCGCCGACGCGTTGCCCGCCGGCTGGGCGGGCGCGCTCATCGCCATCGAACAGGAACCGGCCATCCAGGAGGAACTCGACATGTTGCGTACGGATCCAGGCAGTGCCCCGATCGGCGAGGGCCCGATGGTCGGGGGGGCCGATTCCGCGAATCTTCCCGCGCCGATCGCCGACTCCCTGCCGACGAACGTCGCCCTCGAAGACCTCGGGAAAGCCCCCGAATTCACCGGGATCACGGCCTGGATCAATTCGGAGCCCTTGAGGCTCGCGGACCTGCGCGGCAAGGTCGTCCTCGTCGAGTTCTGGACCTTCGGCTGCATCAATTGCATCCACGTCGCGCCGTACGTGAAGGCCTGGGAGGCGCGTTATGCCGACGCCGGCCTGGTGGTCGTCGGCGTCCATACGCCCGAGCTGCCGTTCGAGCGCGAGATCGCGAACGTCCGGGACGCCGTCGCCAAGGCGGAGATCCGCTACCCGGTGGCGTTCGATCCGACCTTCGACACCTGGCACGCGTTCCGCAATCGCTACTGGCCGGCGTTCTTCTTCATCGACAAGTCCGGCCAGATCCGGCACGTCCACTACGGCGAGGGCGACTACGACGGTTCCGAGCAGGTCATCCGGCAGTTGCTGACCGCCGCGGGCTGAGGTCGTTCAGCCCTCGCGGTCGCCTGTCCCGCCCGATACCCTCTGCGCATGCGCTCGCCATCAACCGCGCGGACCATTCGTCCCGCCTTCAGTTCGTGGCCCGACTACAACCGACGGCTGCGCGACGTCGTCGCGGTCCTGACCGACGAGCAACTGGCGATCCAGCCGTCACCGGGGCAATGGC
>SCTE01000506.1 GCA_004298915.1 Chloroflexota bacterium
CGAGGGTGGGTGGTGGGCGATACTGGATTCGAACCAGTGACCTCGCGGATGTGAACCGCGCGCTCTAACCAACTGAGCCAATCGCCCCGGGACCACCGCCTCGTCAGGACGCGGCGGGGCGCCGATCATACAACGAGGCCAGGCCAGCGAGCCGTGATGGTCGCGGGCGAGATGCCGATGATCACGATCACCTTGGACCGCGACCTGGCGCCCCGGATCGTGGCGACCGAGGAGGGCGGAATCCCGAGTGCTTCGCCGATCAGTCGCTCGACGGCGGCGTTCGCGGCGCCATCGATCGGAGCAACCGCGACGCGAACCCGCAGGTGCCCATCGACGACCCCATCGATGCCATCGCGCCCGGCGCGCGGCGTGACCCGGACGGGGATCCGCGCCCGGTCGTCCGGGCGGCTCACCGGAGGTTGCGGACGATCGCCCCGAGCACGAGGATCACGATGAGGGGCGCGAAGTCGAGGCCGCCGGTCGCCGGAAGGAACCGGCGAATCGGGGCCAGGACGGGCTCCGTGAACATGATCAGGAACTGCGACAGGCCGGAGCGGCCTCGCTGATCGACCCAGGACAGCAGGACGCGCCCGATGATCGCGATCTCGAGCGCGATCAGCAGGAACTTGACGAAGTTGATGAGGAAGACGGCAAACACTCAGGCGAGTCTAGCCCGCGCCCGGCGAGCGCGCCCCGAACAGGAGCCGCCCGATCCGGACCATCGTGGCCCCCTCCTCGACCGCGACCTCGAAGTCATCGGACATCCCCATCGAGAGCTCGGGGCCGAGCGCCGGGCGCGCGTCCCGGAGGTCCTCGCTCAGGCGGCGGAGGCGAACGAACGTCGATCTGGCGTCGGCAGCATCGCGATGCAGGCGCCCGACGGTCATGAGCCCCCGGACCTCGAGGTTGCGCAGGTCCAGGATCGCGGCTACCGCCGCGCCGATCGCGCCGACTTCGAAACCGGCCTTGGCCGGGTCCTCGTCGACGTTCACCTGGAGGAGGACCGGGAACGCGGTCCTCGGTCGGATCTCCCCGGCGATTCGATCCAGCCTCGATGCCAGGCCGAGGCTGTCCACGGTCTGGATGCAGGCGAACGTCTCGACGGCACGTCGTGCCTTGTTCGACTGGAGCGGGCCGACCAGGTGCCACGAGGCCGCGGGGACGGCGTGGACCTTGTCGGCCGCTTCCTGGACCCGATTCTCGCCGAACGTCGCGATGCCGATCGAATGCGCCGCACGAAGGCGCTCGGCAGCGATCGTCTTGGAAACGGCGATGAGCTGGATCCCGGCAGCATCGCGACCGGATCGCGCACAGGCTCGCTCGATCCGTCCCTGGACCACCTCAAGGCCCGCCGCGATCCGGGCGGCCTCGGCCGGATCGATGGGCTCGAAGGTGCTCTCCTCGCTGGCCGTGAGCGGACCCGGGCCGGCTTCCACCGGCGGCCCCTACTTCTGCCGGCGAAGGAAGCTCGGGATCTCCAGGTCCGCTCACGGCCAGCGAGGAGAGCACCTTCGAGCCCATCGATCCGGCCGAGGCCGCCCGGATCGCGGCGGG
>SCTE01000507.1 GCA_004298915.1 Chloroflexota bacterium
CCTCCAGCAGGACCTTGACGGGCTGGGCGACGGTCGCCGCGTGGGCGGCCTCGGCGCCAGTGGGCTCGTGGTGATGGCCGGGCCCGAGGGCGTCGCGCGCACCGGCGGGTGCAGGTCCTGCTGGAGGCCCAAACCTCGACGCGTCCGCGCGGTACCGGTCCGCCCACCGGGCGATGTCGCCATCCGGCTGGCGCGGACCCGCGAGCGAGGTATCAACGGACGAACCGAGGAACTCGAGAACGAGCTTGCGCGAATGCCGGACCCGCTCCGATTCGGTCTGGATCTCCATGCCCGGCTCGACCTTGCGAGAGCACGCCGGCACGAGGACACGCGAACCCGTCACCTCAACGACGCAGACCCGGCAGACGTTGACCGGTGCGAGGTTCTCGAGGTAGCACAGGGTCGGCAGGTCGAGGCCCTGGGCGCGCGCCGCCTCGAGGATCGTGACGCCGGCCGGGACGGAAACCTCGACGCCATCGATCGTGATTGTGACCGCGGGTGGCGCCGCCACCGGTGGCGCTTCGGGCGTCCGGGACGCGCGGGCGGGCGGCGTCTGGTAGATGGCCTCGACCGCCGGGCTCATCGGTGGCGCGGGCGCACGATGCGTGGCGTCGCCGCCCGGATGCTGGACCGTCACAGCCCCACCAACTCGGGCTGGCGGAACGCCGATTCAATGGCCGAACTGGCCGTCTGACCGAGGCCACAGATGCTCGCGTCGCGCATCGCGCGGCCCACGTCGGCGAGGAGGACCAGCTCCTCGTCCCGTGATCGCACCTGCGTTCCATCGGCGAGCCGAGCCAGCAGCTCTTCCTGGCGAACCGTGCCGACCCGGCATGGCACGCACTGGCCGCACGATTCGTCGCGGAAGAACGCCGCAATTCGCCGAAGCGCTCCGACCATGTCGGCGGTCTCGTCGAAGACCATCACGACCCCGGAGCCGAGCGTGGCGCCGATGGCCCTCGTGCCCTCGAAGGTCAGCGGCACGTCGAGCGCCGCCGGGCCGACGAACACGCCGGCGGCGCCACCGAGGAGGATCGCGCGAATGCCCTTTCCTCCGGGCACCCCACCGCCGAGATCGAGCAGCTCCCGTAGCGTCGTCCCGAACGGCACCTCGTACACGCCGGGCCGGGCGACGTTCCCAGACAGGCAGAAGAGCTTCGGGCCGGTGGAACCCTCGGTCCCGATCGCCGCGTAGCGGGCGCCACCTCCGACGCCATCAGCGTCGCCCAGGATGAGAAGCACGTTGACCAGGGTCTCGACGTTGTTCACCGCGGTCGGCTTGCCGAACAGGCCGACCTCCACCGGGAACGGCGGCTTGTTGCGCGGCTCACCGCGCTTGCCCTCGATCGACTCGAACAGAGCGGTCTCCTCGCCACAGATGTAGGCCCCGGCGCCCCGGCGCAGTTCGATGTCGAAGGCCCAGCCGGAGCCGGCGACGTCGTCGCCGAGCAGGCCGGCGTCGCGAGCGGCAGCGATCGCGCCGAGCAGGCGCGTTTCCGCGAGCGGGTACTCGCCCCGGAGGTAGATGTAGCCGCGCGACGCGCCCGTCGCGAAACCCTCGATCGTGATCGCCTCGACGACCGCGAACGGATCCGCTTCGAGCAGAACGCGGTCCTTGAACGTGCCGGGCTCCGACTCGTCGGCGTTGCAGACGACGTAGTGCGGCTGGGCGGGCTGGGTTGCGACTGCGGCCCACTTCCGTCCGGTGGGAAACGCCGCGCCACCGCGCCCGACGAGCCTCGCGTCGGTGACCTCGCGGGTCGCGGCTTCGGCGCCCATCGCCATCGCATTGGCCAGCGCGCGGTAGCCGCCGTGGGCTCGATAGTCGTCGAGGGATGTGGGGTCGACGATGCCGATCCGGGCGAGCAGACGGAGGTCCGGTGAACCGGCCTGGGGAACCGATTCGTATGCCGTCGCGAGGCGTGTCGGCGGATCTGCCGGTGCCTTCCCGGCCAAACCTGCCTCGAGCGCCCCGATGATCCCGACGGCATCGATGGGTGCCAGCTCGACCCGGATCGGCGTCTCGCCGGCCACCGTCAGGAGCGCCGCGGGAGCGAGTTCGCAGCGGCCGAGGCACGGGCTCCGCAGCCAGGTCATGGATCCATCGCGGGCCGGGGTTCCGGCCGGACCCAGGGCGCGGGCAAGGTCGTCGCAGACGCCCTCGGCCCCGGCGAGCCGGCAGGCGATGTCGTCACAGACATGGGCCGCCGCGGACGCCCGCGGCTGGGTCGTGAACAGGGCATAGAACGTGGCGACGCCGTAGGCCTCGGCCGGCGGCACGGACAGGCGCTTGCAGACGTAGTTGAGGCCGGGTTGCGTGATCTGCCCGACCCGATCCTGAAGCGCGTGGAGGGCCGGCAGCAGGAGATCCCGTCGCCCGCGTGCCGCGTGGCCGCCGCGCGCCACGTGCCCGTCGAGCCTGGAATTCCGATCGCCGCCGGACCAGCCGGATTCGGCCGGACCGATCACCGCATCCACGGCAGCTCGCTCAGCCGGCAGGGCGAGAGGTCCGATGACGTGGAGATCCATTGCGATCGAGTGTAGCCTCGGGTGCGATCGCGCGTGGCGTCTGTCCCGGGAATCGAACGACCCCCGGACAAGCCGGGGGTCGACGGGCTGAAAGCCTGGCAGTTACGCCGGACTAGCCAGCCTGGACGTTCGTCGCGCGCGGGCCCTTGGGGCTCGCCTGGACTTCGAAGGTGACAGCCTCGCCGCCGTTGAGGCGGTCGAAGTTGAGCGGTGCCTGAAGGGCATCGCGGTGGAAGAAGTATTCCTTGCCATCCTCGGCGGCGATGAAGCCAAATCCGCGGTCGGCAATGACCTTCTTGACGGTTCCTGTGGTCACATTGACCCCTTTTGTCTTCCCGAACTGATCTGCAGGCGCACGGCCTGTTCGAGAAGCAGGTCGACCACGCGGAGCATCACCGCGCAGTGCGGCAACTCGACAAGCGTACCCGCGATCGCCGTTTCGTGGGCTGGAGCGGGTCAGCCGCCCGGGGCATCCCCGAGAAACCGCTGGATGAGGAAGAGCGCGACGGGGAGGACGAGCGCGGTGACGAAGCCCGTCAGGGAGCCCGTGCTCCACGGCCAGGCGGGCACCCGATGCACGACCTCGCGCGCCGAAACCAGGGTCGACAGGGCGCGATTCTGCGACTCCACGGCCGCGTCATCGCCGGCATCCACGGCGCGCTGAATGGCCCCGATCGCGACGGAGATCCGTCGGCCGAGGTCCGCAAGCACTCGACGCTTCTCGGCCACGACCGCGTCGTGGATGCCCCGCAGCGGAAGGACGAACGCCGCCAGCGCGACCACGGCCACCGCGCCATACCACGAAAGGCTGATGATCAGGAACCCGGCGCCGGCGCCTTCCGGGATCAGGAAAATGCCCGGGACCGCGAGGATGATGAGCCCGATCGCCGTCTGTGAGGTCACGCGCGAGAACCCGTACAGCGATCCATGGTCGAACAGGTCGATCGCGCCAAGCTTTCCGTGCATGCGATCGACGAGCCGGAGCTGGCGAAAGGAGTGGTAGAAGAGGATCAGGAACGTCGCGGAAATGAACGATTCCCACACGAAGCGAGCGACGAGCAACGCGGGCGAGAGACCTACGATCCCGCTGCCGACCGGGTCGGTGATGTAGCCGACCGGACCGAGGGCGATGGCGATCACCGTGAGAATCAGGGCCGTCCGTGCCGGGACGATCGTCAGGCGCCGCGCGAGGTCGGCCGCCTCCGTATCGTCGACGGACAAGGTGGGCCGGATCGCCGCGAACGCCTCGCCTGCCGTTCGGTCGAGGCGATGGATGAGGTACAGGACGGCCCCGGGAAGCGCTCCGTAGTAGAGGATGCTGCCAAGTTCGAAGCTCGTCATGTCGCCTCCACTTGGCCGCCCGGTCACATACGCAAGCGCGATCCCCAGGCCCGCCCCGACGAGATATGCCAGGAAGGCGGGCCCGGGCAGCGCCTCGATCCGGTCGTTCAGGACGTTGACCCAGCTGCGCCCGTATGACGCGGCGTGGCTCGCCGGTGCCGCGGCGATTGCCAGGTCGGAGGAGTGGGTGACGTCAGCCACCGAGTGCGGCCCCGAGGTATCGCTGGATCAGGAAGAGGACCAACGGGAGGAGGAGGGCCGACCCGAATCCGCGAATCGTGCCCGTTGACCACGGCCACGTCGGCAACCTCGCCAGGAGCTCGCGCTCGTGGCGGAGCGCCGAGACCATTCGGTCCACGCGCTCGACTCGATCCGCGGCCCGGGCATCGATGGCCTCGTTGAGCTCGCGGACGAGGTCGCGCATGCGGCCGTCGGCAGCCTCCTCGAGGTCGTCTTTCTCAGCTTCTAGCCGACCATGCATGCCGAGAAGAGGTAGCACGAAGACCACGATTGCGACGAGCGGCGTGAACACGAGCCATGGGAGCCACAGCGCGGCGAATCCCTCGACGTCCAGCGCCGCCGGGTTTGCGAGCACGCCGCCGCTGATCCATAGGACCAGCACGATCCCTGTCTGGGAAGTGAGACGCGAGAAGGCGTAGAGCGGGACGGGCCGGAAGGGATCCACACCGTCAGCGTCGCGATGCAATCGCGTCACGGCTCGCAACTGCCGAACGGCCTGGAAGGCGACCGCGAGGAAGACGGTTGTCGCTGCTCCCTCGGAGAGCACCCTGGCACCGAGCCCGACAGGCGTGAGGCCCACGACCTGCGACGCGACCGGATCGGTCAGGTAGTAGAGCGGCGTGACGGCGAAGGAGAAGAGCGTGATTGCAGCGACCGGCACGGCAGGCATGACCGTCAACTCGTAGCGGACCCGCTCAGGATCCGGGATGCCGCTCCCGAGGGCCGGCCGAAAGCGGTCGAACGACGCGCCGGCCAGGTTTCTCAAGTGGTGCGCGGCCGCCGCGATCCCGGCGGTCGTCGCTCCCCAGTAGACCTGCTGGGCGTCCAACTCGCCCCACGGGCGGAGACCGGACAGCCACAGCGCCGAGTTGCTCAAGAGGATGCTCAGCGTCGTCAGCACAGCGTAGGCAACCCAGGTCGGCCCCGGCAGGGCGGTCATCGCGCCGAAGAAGACGTCGAGCCAGCTGCGCGCATAGGGGCGCGCGGAGTCGCGGGTCGTTCCCGCCGCGACGACATTCGTGGTCAAGCCGGCCTCCCCTCCAACGGACGCGCCGACCATCGTACCGATCGCGGCAAGGCCTCGCGGCGCGAGCCGGGAAGGCCGCTTGCACCAAGCAGGCGCCGCCGCGGGATCAGGCCTCCGCGATCATCGCGATCGAGATTCGGATGCCCTCGACATCCAAGGGATGTTTTGCGCCCTGCCGAGCGGGCGGATCGGTCGGGAACCAGCGGATCCATTCCTCGTTCATACCGCCGAAGTCCTCGGAATGGCGAAGGATGAAGGTTGCGTTCACGACTCGGGCCATCGACGATCCTGCGGCCCGGAGGATCGCGTCGCAGTTCGCGAGGGCCTGGCGCGTCTGTTCCTGGATCGTGGCTCCAACGACCTTGCCCGACGACGGGTCGAACGGGCCCTGGCCGGCGACGAAGATGAGGCCCGCCGCCTTGACAGCCTGGCTGTACGGGAAGCTGCCGTAGGCGGCCGATCCCGGGGCATCGGGCGTGTTGATGATTTCGGCCATGAGACCACCTCGTCTCGAGCACCGGCCGTCGCGGCGTGACCGCTGCGGCACTCGACTGTCTGCGCATGATCGCGCGTTGGATCCCGTCAAGCCAGTGGGCAATCCTCGAAGCCGGACCCGTGCCTCAACCGGCCGCGACGGGCTCCCCGAGCTTCTCGATCCGGATGGCGGTGGCCTTGAACTCTGCCGTACCGGACTTCGGGTCGACGGCATCGATCGTGAGCAGGTTGACTGCGACGTCGTCCTGGAAGTGGAAGGTCATGAAGGTCAGGCCGGGACGGAGGCC
>SCTE01000508.1 GCA_004298915.1 Chloroflexota bacterium
CCGACCACCCGGTCGCCCATGCGTTGGTGATGCTGGCCGACGGCGAGCCCGACGGGTTCGACGCTGCCGACGCCGATCCGGGCGCCCTGATGCTCACCTGTGCCAACTGCGGATCACGCATGGATGAACGCAAGTGCAAGCTCGTCTGTGCGTGCGGATATTTCCTGTCCTGTTCGGACTACTACTGACCGGGCCGCCCACCGACCGCGGCGTTGCCGGCAGAGCGACTGATCGGCGGTCGGCGTCGGATCCGGCGACGGACTAGACTCCGCCCATGACCGCCGAAGCGACCCCGCGCGAGAAATCCGGCATCCCGAAGAACCCGGGACGGGCGGAGCTCGGGATGAAGGCGACCCTCCTGTTCCCGAACCGGGACATCGTCGAGCAGTACTACGTGCCGCTCATCTACACCGCCTGCCGGACGTGCTATTCCGAGCTGCCGCCCGAGGAGATCTTCCGCCGCGCGGTCGACGGCGAAATCGAGGTCGCCAAGATGCAGCGGCTGATCAACGGGGTCATCGAATCAGGCCACGGCAGCACGATCGAGCACATCGTCTTCACGTTCGGGATCACCGGCGTCTCGCGAACCCTCTCGCACCAGCTCGTGCGTCACCGTGCCGGTGTCGCGTTCGACCAGCAGAGCCAGCGATACGTGACCTACAAGCAGGCGGCCACGATGCTTCCCCACTCGATCGCTGGGGCCGATCCGGAGATCCGGGCCCGCTACGAGGATCAGGTCGAGGGCTCGATGGAGCTGTACGGTGACCTGGTGGGAGCCGGCATCCCGGGCGAGGATGCTCGGTTCGTATTCCCCAACGGCACGCGCACGAACCTGGTGATGACGACGAACCTGCGGGCGCTGATCCACATGTCGGGCCTGCGCCTGTGCACCATGGCCCAGTGGGAGATCCGCCGGCTGTTCCAGTTGATCCGGCACGAGATCTTCAGCGTCAGCCCGTTCCTCGGCTCGTTCCTGGCGCCGAAATGCGTCGCGCTCGGCTATTGCGATGAGATGAACAACCGGGACGAACACTGCCCAATTCGCCCCCACAAGGATCGCGTTCTCGAGGCCTGGGCCGACAAGGCCAGGGCCGCGCGAGCGGCAGGACGCGAGCTACCGGTCCAGCCGTGAGAATCCGGCTCCAGTTCGACCGGATCGCACCGGGCGTGGAGATCGGACCGCACCGACACGGCGTCGAGACGGTCCTCTATGTCGCAAGCGGCGAGCTCGTCTTCGAACATGGCGAGGCCCTCGACCGGCGCGCCGTGGTCCGGGCCGGCGATGTCCTCTACGAGGCGCCGGCCGAGCATCATCGGATCCGCAACCTGGGCACGACCGACGCCCTGGCCCTGCTCGCCTCGACGGACCCGGATCCTCGACGGATCGGGACGATGCTCCGGCGCTGGGAGTCGGACGGCGAGCCGGTCCGCCGCGGCGCCGATGCGTTCGTTGCCGAGGTCGGCGGCTTCCGACGGCGGCGGATCGTCGGGCCCGGCGATTTCGACTCCGCCGCGTTCACGGTCACCGAAGTCGAGGTGGCGCCCGGGTCGGTCGACGACTGGCACCGCCATCCGCGGGCCGAGCACGCCATCGTCGTCTTCGAGGGACGCGGGCTGGTGACGGTCGGGGACGAGACCGAGACCCTGGAGCCGCTCAAGGGCATCCGGATCGAAGATGGGCGACCGCATCGGGTCGAGAACACGGGGCGTACCACCCTGCGCTACTACGTCTGCTCGTCGCCCGGGATCGATCCGCTGTCCGACCGGGAGATGGCCGCCGCGCCGCGGCGCCGAACCGACGCCTAGGGGGACGGCGTGTCCAGGTCGGCGACGAACCGTCGGATCACGCGCGCGAGCCGTGGGCCCGACATCAGCCCGGCCTCCAGAACCTCGGCGTGGGTGAGGGGTTCCCCGGAATAGCCCGCGCCGGCGTTGCTGACGAGCGAGACGCCCACGACATCGAGGCCGGCCCATCGGGCGGCTATGGCTTCGAGGACCGTTGACATGCCGACCGCGTGCCCACCCAGCGC
>SCTE01000509.1 GCA_004298915.1 Chloroflexota bacterium
CCCCTGGGGCTACCAGGGCCGACTCGATCTCGCGGCGCCTGCTGACACCGATCTATACGACTTCGGCTTCCGCCCCTATGCCCCCGATCTCGGCACGTTCACCTCTCCCGACGATCAGGCGGGCTCCGCCCTCAATCCGCTCACCTTCAACCGCTACCTGTATGCCGGGGCTAATCCCGAGACACTGGTGGATCCGGACGGGCACTGGCCATGGGACAGCATCAACCCGCTTGGCTTCGCCGGGCAGGTCGTCGGCAACGTCGGCGCGTTTGGGTCGGGCTTCATCGATGGCGCCACTGGTGCCATCGTCGGCGCTGCCAAGGGCGTCGTGGCTGCCGGCGGTTGTGCCATCAACAACGCCTGCCGAGACACCGCCCTCGCCGTGACGAGCACTGCGCTCGGCAGCTTCGGTCGCGACCTCTCGCGCGACGCCCTTGGGACGCTCGGCGGGGTCGCCCACACGGTTGGTACCGGCGTGGCGACGTCGGTCAAGGGTACCGTCAACAAGATCGGCATGGCCTGGTCGACGGGCGACTTCCATACCCTCGGTGAGATGGCCGGGGAGACCGCCGTCGCGGTCGCGGCCACGGCTGCCGGTGGCGCGGCCTTCACGGCACTTCGAGCAGGGGCGGGCGCGGCCGAAATTGCCGCGGCCGGCATTCGTGGTGCCGTCGGCGTCGGCCAATCCGCCCTCGGCCTCGGTCGAGCGGCGATCGGTGCGGGCCGCTCGGCGCTCTCAGCAGCCGAGGGCATTGGCGGACGGATCGGGGCAGCAATTAGAGGTGGGGCGCGAGGCGCCTATGTCTCCGCTGACACGATCGCGGAGGGGTCGAGGCTGATCCCGTACGCTGAAATCCGCCGTGAGCTTGACATTCCCGCAGCCCTCAGGACGACGCCCTCTGGCATTGAATTGTCGAAACACGCGGCTTACCAATCAGTCGCAGGGGCTCCTGGGCGCATTGCCGGAGTTACCCATGCGATGATCGACCAGATCGCAAGCTCACCGACACGGATCCGCTGGGACTGGAGAAGAGCTCAGATCCAACTATTCGGGGCAAGCGGCAAGATCGTGCTCGATTCGACGGGCAGGCGACTGATAACCCACATATTCCCGGACCGTAGATGATGGGCACGAACATGACCCGTCAGGAAGATTCAGCGCGCCTGCTTGGACTGATTGATCGATTCCTTGCGGACCAAGACACGTCGACAGATGCCGTCGACGACATGATAGCGACGCTCCTCCGGAGTTTCATCGGTACCGAGATAGAAGAGGAGTTATGGGCGCCACTTGCACTCTTTCAACCCGGCCAGGGAGAGGATTCACGAAACCTCTACTCGGTGGACCAACTTAGGCCGTTGCTTGAGTGGGCGCGCTCGTGGCTGCGAGACACGACCAAGCCCTAACCAGGCCCCCCGATTGACTGGACATGGCGCGCAGCAACCAGTGACGTGAGGCCCACACGTACACCGTCGCCGCGCTCGATGGAGCCGGTAACGCGAGTGCCCAGAGCACCACTGCCGCCGGCACCACCACCGCCCCGGTCCGGACCACCGCGTATACCTATGACCTCGCCGACCGCCTGACCGGGATCACCCCACAGGCCGGTGCCGGTGCCGCGGCCACCCTCACCCTCGACGCCCTCGGTCGGCACCGGACGCGGGCAGCTGGCGGGATCACCGAGACGTACACGTACGCCGGCGAGAGCCAGGCGATCGTCCGGATCAGCCCCCTCTACCGGCACCAGCACGAACTCGGTCGTCGATGCGACCGGAGCACGCCTCGCCGTGAGCACGAGCAGCGGTGGCTTCGGCTGGACCCTGGCCGATCTCCACGGTGACATCGCAGGCTATGCCGCCGCCACCGGTGCCGTCGTGACCGATGCCACCCGCTACGACCCGTACGGTGAGGTCGTCGCGGCCACCAGCAGTGGGCTCGGCTCCCCCTGGGGCTACCAGGGCCGACTCGATCTCGCGGCGCCTGCTGACACCGATCTATACGACTTCGGCTTCCGCCCCTATGCCCCCGATCTCGGCACGTTCACCTCTCCCGACGATCAGGC
>SCTE01000510.1 GCA_004298915.1 Chloroflexota bacterium
GCTCGGCTGGGTCAATGACGTCGTCATCGAGGTCCTCAGTTCGTTCGAGGACGCGCCGGGCACGCTGATCAAGGAGGACCTCCTCGTGGAGCAACGGAACAAGGTTCGCGGCCTCGCCCATGACCGCAACGTCGCGAAGGTGACCGTCGTCGCCGTCCCGGATCGCCCGGGCGTCGCTCGGACCCTTTTCGATCCCCTCGCCGAAGCCGGGATCAACGTGGACATGATCGTCCAGAACGTCGGGCACGGCGGCGCGACCGACCTGTCGTTCACGGTGCCGCGCGTCGAGCTGGCCAAGGCGAAGAAGGTGCTCGAGCCGATCGTCCGGGATCTGGGTGCGCGCGAGCTCACGACCGACGCCTCCGTGGCGAAGGTGTCGATCGTCGGGGCAGGTCTCCACAATGCCCCCGGGTACGCCGCGCGGATGTTCGGGACGCTTGCCGATGCCGGCGTGAACATCGAGATGATCTCGACATCCGAGGTCCGGATCACGTGCATGATCGCCGAGGCCGAGCTCCCCCAGGCGCTCGATGCCCTGCACGGCGCCTTCGAGCTCGCCCGGCCCGACCCGATCGACGAAGCCGCGACGGGCCGCGTGGCCGGCTGACTGGATGACGACCTCCGACGTCCTCGCCGCCTACGCCCGCGTCGAACGATTCGACGCCGTCGGCTCGACCAACGACATCGTTCGTTCCTGGTTGGCGGACGGCACGCCCGAGGTCTGCGTTGCCGTCGCCGACGAGCAGCTGGCCGGCCGTGGCCGGAGCGGCCGTTCGTGGACCGCGCCGAAGGGTGCGGCCCTGCTCTGCTCGGTCGGCTTCCGACCCACCTGGCTGGACGCGGGCCATGCCTGGCGACTCGCGGCGATCGTGGGTCTGGCGATGGCCGACGCCGCCGAGGAGGTCGCCGGCCTCGGCGAAGGCACCATCCGGTTCAAGTGGCCGAACGACCTGGTGATCGTTCATGCGGGCCCCGAGGCCCTCCTGATCGGCGACGTTCCCGCAACCGACGCCCGGGCCCGCCGATCGGCTCCCCTCGAGCTCCGCAAGCTGGCCGGCATCCTCGGCGAGAGCGAGGGCCTCGGCACCGCCGATCCGCGGCTGGTCGTGGGGATCGGGATCAATGCCGGGTGGAAGGCGGCCGATTTCCCGGCCGAGCTCGAGATCGCCATGACGTCCCTGCTCGAGGTCTCCGGCGGCCGCCCGATCGATCGTGACGACCTCCTTGACGCGTTTCTCGGCCGCCTGGAGACCCGGCTCGCTGCCCTTCGCGGCGGGCGCTTCGACGTCGCCGGCTGGATCGCCCGGCAGGTCACGACCGGTCACCTCGTGACGCTGTCGGGCCTCGACGGGTCGATGGAGTCGATCCGTGCCGTGGGCGTGGATGCCGCGAGCGGTGCCCTCGTCGTCGACGGCGTCGATGCCCTCGGGCAGCCCGCAGATCGGCTCGTCCATGCCGGCGAGATCGTCCACCTCCGCCTCGCCGATCCAGGCAAGGTGTAACGCGATGGCCCGCCCGGTGTTCAGGAGATCGGGAGCGGCCGAATCGGCCGCGCCCCGGATCGCGCATCTCGATCTCGATCGGCCCCTCGTCGAGGCGGCCCTTCGCGATCCGGCCCGGTTCGAAGCCCTCTATCGGCGGTACGTGGCCCAGGTGTACAGCTTCGCGTTCTACGAACTCGGGAATCATCACGCGGCGGAGGATGCGACCGCGCGGACGTTCATGTCCGCCCTCGCGAACCTGCCGAGGTTCGACGAGCGGGCACGCCCCGAGGACGGCGAGGGCGCATCGACGTTCAAGGTCTGGCTGTTCCAGATCGCCCGGAATGGCATCGCCAACGAACGGCGATCCGCGCGCCGTCACCCCGAGACCGTGCTCGAGGAGCCGATCGCGGCGATGATCGCGGATCCGCTCAATGTCGAGGAGGATGCGGTCCGGCGGGACGAGGCGTCCCTGGCCTGGCGCGCGGTCGGCCGGTTGCCGGGCGATCGGCGTCGAGCGCTCGTCCTGCGCTTCGTCAATGAACTCAGCACGGCCGAGATTGCCGGGGTCATGGGCCGATCCGAGGGCGCGATCCGCGTGCTCCTGCATCGTGGTCTTCGAGCCGTCGCCCGCGATCTCGGGGCGGGATCGGCCGAATCCCCTGAGCCCCGGCGCCGGGCATGACCCTGCTCGGGCGCGACGTCATCGAGGTCGAGGCGCTGGTCACGGATCGCTATCTCGACGCCTTGCTGATGGAGGCGGATCCGGTCGGACCGGACTCCATGGGCACGGGTCCCTCGCCCCGTCGTCGTCCCTGGTTCATGACGGCGCTCGGACTCGGAGCGGACCAGGTTGCGCGCGTCCAGCTCGACAGCGGCGTCCGCCTCGCCTCGGAGCGCCTCACTCGTGACCTGCCCCGGTTCCATCCCTCGTTCCGGTTCGAGGAGCGCCTTGCGGTGCGCCTCGCCGAGGCTGCCGCGTCGATGCACCTGCCCCTCGCGGCCGGCGGCGAATCCGGGGCGCGCCTGGTCACGCTGCCCGTCCCCACGTCCGCGCTGGCCGGCGACCAGCCGGCCTCGGACGAGCATCCGGCTCGTGAGCCGAGCCCGAGGAACCCGGCGCCACGGCCCATGCTCGTGAGCGGGGCGGTTGCCGCTTCGGCGCTGAGCCTCGCCGGGGCGGCCTGGGTCGCCTGGCGCCGGGCCAGGGTCCACGGATCGCCGATGGCGCGGGCCGCGCGGGCCGCGCACTCGATGCGCGATCGCTCCACGCCCGCGATGCGCGGCCGGCCGGCATAGGGGAGCGAGATGCCGATCAAACTGCCCTCGTTCCGCCCGCGCAAGGACGCCTATCCGGCCGACCTGTGGACGAAGTGCCCGTCGTGCTCCGAGATGCTGTTCAACAAGCAGCTCGACAAGTCAGATCGGGTCTGCCCGACCTGCGGCCACCACTTCCGCCTCTCGGCCGAGGCGCGAATCGCCCTCCTCGTCGACGATCGAAGCTTCGTCGAGGTGGATGCCGGGCTCCAGAGCGTCGATGCCCTCGGGTTCGTGGACCAGAAGCCGTACCCGGATCGCCTCGCCGCCGCCCAGCTCGCGACCGGCATGCGCGACGCCGCGGTCCGCGGCACCGCGACGATCGACGGGCACCGTGTCTCGCTGTGCGTCATGGACTTCGCGTTCATGGGCGGCTCGATGGGCGCGGTCGTCGGCGAGAAGGTGACCCGGGCCGCCGAACAGGCCCTCATGGAGCGACTGCCCCTGATCATCGTCTCCGCGTCCGGAGGGGCACGCATGCAGGAGGGGACGCTCGCCCTGATGCAGCTCGCGAAGACGTGCGCCGCGCTCGAGCGGCTGCGCGCGGCCGGCGTCCCGTACATCTCGATCATGAGCGACCCGACGACGGGCGGGGTCTTCGCATCCTATGCCGTGCTGGGTGACATCAACATCGCGGAGCCGAACGCGCTCATCGGGTTCGCCGGGGCGCGCGTCGCGGCCGGGACGATCGCCCAGGAACTCCCCCCGGGCTTCCAGCGGTCCGAGTTCCTGTTCGAACACGGGTTCGTGGATCGCGTCGTCGCCCGCCGCTCGCTCCGTGGCGAGATCGCCGACCTCCTCCGCTACCTCGTCCCGGGCGAGCAGCGCCCGGCGGCCGACAACGGGCGGTCCCTGTTCGATCCGATCGGGTTCCTGACGTCGCTGGCGGATCGGGTCGTTCCCGACCTGCCGGCGCCCGAGGAGGCTCCGGCGCGTCCCACGGAACCCGCCGACGACGTGCCGGCTGCCCGGGCCGCGGATCGCGAGGCGACGCGTGGTTGACCGGCTGCTCGGCAGGCGGCCCGTCGCCGGTCCCGTGGCGCCCGAGGATGCCAAGGCCGAGATGTGGAACCGCGTCCAGCTCGCCCGCAACCTCCGCCGCCCGAGGACCCTGGACCTCCTGGCCGAGATGGCCGACGAGATCATCGAGATCCATGGGGATCGGGCGTTCGGCGATGACGCGGCGATGGCCTGTGGGTTCGCCCGGATCGACGGCCATCGGGTCGTGTTCATCGGGCAGCAGAAGGGTGCCGACACGGACGAGAACGTACGCCGGAACTTCGGGATGCCCCATCCCGAGGGCTATCGCAAGGCGATGCGGGCGATGGACCTCGCGGAGCGCTTCGGGCTCCCGGTGGTCACGTTCGTGGACGTTCCCGGTGCACACCCGGGTCCGGAATCCGAGGAACGCGGCATTGCCGAGGCCATCGCCCGCTCGATCGGCCTGATGACGCGCCTCCGGACCCCGATCGTGTCGGTGATCACCGGCGAGGGCGGCTCGGGCGGGGCCATCGCGATCGCCGTCGGCGATGTCGTGATCGCGCTCGAGAACGCGGTCTACGCGGTGATCAGCCCCGAAGGCTGTGCCGCCATCCTGTGGCGCTCCTCTGACGAGGCGGCCACGGCCGCACTGGCGATGCGCATGTCGGCCGACGACCAGCAGGCCCTCGGGGTCGTGGACCAGGTCGTCGCGGAGCCCGGTGAGGGCGCGCACGCGGATCATGCCGAGACCGCGCGGCGACTCCGCACGGTGATCGTCGCGGAGCTCGACCGGCTGGAGCGGATCCCGACCGACGAGCTCCTCGCGGCCCGCTACGAGCGCTATCGGGCCTTCGGCGCCTACACTGAGACGGCCGCGCCACCCATGACGCCGCCGCCCAATCGCGGGCTTGCCGACCGGGTTCGCGACCTGCTGGATCCGACCCGATGGTTGACCGGCACATCGACAACCGGGACGCCGCGCCGCGACGACCCGACCGCTCCCGAGGAGGCCTGAGCGTGCCCCAGGACCGAGATCCCGGCCCGGATGCCGCACGCACGGCGAATCACGCCGGCATCGAGCGACTCATGGACACGCTCCTTCCCTCGTTGATCGCCAAGCTCGCGACGCTCCACGTGGGCGAGCTCGAGGTTCGCGAGGGCGACTGGCACGTTCGCCTGCGCCACCCGGCCGGCGTTGACGGAGACCTCGGGCGGCGAGCCGGCGATCGACCGTCGCAACGCGGGCACGCGGGCCACGACGCCGTCGGGGCTCCGGCCCCCGCGCGAACCACCCCGGTCGGCCCGGGACCTTCCGCCGCCGCGACCGCATCCACGAATGGCACGCAGCCGGCACTCGCACCGGTCGGTCCGGGCCGCGCGGTCGATGGCGCGCCTGCCCACGAGGATGGCTCGGGGCAGGCCACCGCCCATGGGCCCATCGCGCTATCGCCGGCGGTCGGCATCTTCCAGCCCGGGTCCGCGGCGATCGCCGGTACGCGCGTCCGGGCGGGCGAGCGGCTCGGGGCGGTCGACATGCTCGGGATTCCGCAGGACGTCCTTGCCCCCGCCGACGGCATCGTCACCTCGATCATGGTCGAAGCCGGTACCGCGGTCGAGTACGGGCAGGAACTCGTCGGCATCGAGGCCACCGCGGGATCCGAGGCCCGCTGAGCATGTTCTCCAAGATCCTCATCGCCAATCGCGGCGAGATCGCGCTTCGCATCCTGCGGGCCTGCCGCACGATGGGAATCGATGCGGTCGTCGCGTACAGCGAGGCCGATCGGGACAGCCTGGCGGTCCAGCTTGCCGACGAGGCCATCTGCATCGGGCCGCCGGACGCGCGGCGCTCCTACCTGTCCGTGCCGGCGATCATCTCGGCCGCGGTCGTGACGGGCTGCGATGCGATCCATCCGGGCTACGGCTTCCTGTCCGAGGACGAGACGTTTGCCGAGGTCGTCCGCGCCCATGACCTGACGTTCATCGGGCCGCCGCCGGAGGTCCTCGATCGCTTTGCCAGCAAGGAGGGGACCCGTCGCCTCCTGGGTGGCTTCGGCCTCCCGACGATCCCCGGGTCGGTCGGCATGATTCGCGATGACGAGCACGCCCTCGCGGAGGCCGAGCGGATCGGATATCCGGTCCTCATCAAGCCCTCGGCCGGCGGTGGCGGGAAGGGCATGCGGATGGTCCGGACCCCGCGCGAGCTCGAATCGGCGATCAAGGTCTGCCGGTCCGAGGCCAAGTCGGCATTCGGCGACGATTCGCTCTACCTCGAGAAGTGGCTCGACGACACGCGTCATGTCGAGGTCCAGGTCGCGGTCGACCGCTACGGTCACGGCGTTCAGTTCGGCGAGCGCGACTGCTCCGTCCAGCGACGGCACCAGAAGATCCTCGAGGAGGGGCCGACGACCGCGCTCACGCCGGCGGCCCGTGCCGAGCTCAACGAGCGGGCGATCCGTGCCGTTGTGGCGGCGGGCTACGAGAACGTCGGCACCCTCGAGTTCCTCGTCGACGCCGAGGGCAAGGCCTACTTCATCGAGATCAACTGCCGGATCCAGGTCGAGCACGCGGTGACCGAGATGCTGACCGGCATGGACCTCGTCGCGATGCAGATCCGGATCGCGGCCGGTGAACCGCTGGGGATCACCCAGGCCGACGTCCAGACCCGGGGCCATGCGATCGAGTTCCGGATCAACGCCGAGGACCCGGCCCACGAGTTCCGACCCGGCGCCGGGATCGTCGAGCGCTACCACGCCCCGGGTGGCCCGGGGATCCGGATGGACTCCCATCTCTTCCCCGGCTACGAGGTACCGCCGTTCTACGACTCGCTCCTCGGCAAGCTCGTGGTCTGGGGTCCGGACCGGGCAACGGCGGTCGAGCGGGGACGGGCGGCCCTCGACGAGCTCGTCGTCGAAGGGATCGTGACCAACGTCGAGATCCACAAGGCGCTCATCACCAGCGAGACGTTCCTCGAAGGCCGGATGACGACCAACCTCCTCGATCGTGTCGGCAGCGCAGCCTTCCTGGCTGCCGCGGCGCGGACCTGATCCACCCCAGCTACGGAGCCTGCCCATGACCGAGACCGTCCACTCAGCCCGAGAGATCGAGGCACTCATCCCGCATCGCTGGCCGATCCTGCTCGTGGATCGGATCATCGAATACGACGCGGAGGCCCAGCGCATCGTCGGGATCAAGGGCGTGACGGCGACGGAGTGGTTCTTCCAGGGGCACTTCCCAGGACTCCCGGTGATGCCCGGCGTCTTCCAGGTCGAGGCGCTGGCCCAGACGATGGCCGTCTACGTCGCGAAGCAGCCAGGGTTCGGGGATCGGATCGGGCTCTTCGCCGGGATCGACGAGTGCCGCTTCAAGCGGATCGTGGTTCCGGGCGACACGCTCCGGCTCGAGGTCACGATGGACAAGCTCGGCAAGCGGTTCGGGCGCGGCCACGGCGTCGCCAGCGTCGAGGGCGAGGTGGCCTGCGAGGCGACGCTGAGCTTCATCATCCCGGGCGAAGGCGTCCTCCGATGAGCCTCCTCCCGCGCACCGCCGGGGCCGGCTCGTGAGCAGCCGGGTCGCAGTGCTGTCCGACGTCCACGGCAACATCACGGCGCTCGAGGCCGTCCGCAAGGCGGTCAACCGCGAGAAGCCGGATGCCGTTCTGATTGCCGGGGACCTCGTGCTCAACGGGCACGATCCGGTCGGGACGGTCGCCCTGCTCCGGGACATGGAGCGGGACGGCGCGATCATCGTCCAGGGCAACACCGACATCGCGGTGGCCGACTTCGACTACGCCGCAGCCTTCCCGTGGATGCAGGATGGCGTCTCGGACGCGATCCTGGCCGCCGTCGAGTGGGGCCACGACACCCTCGATGACGAGGCCCTCGCCTGGCTCCGCCGGCTCCCGGCCGAGCGCCGCCTCCGGATCGACGAGACGATGCTCCTCGTGACCCACGGGTCGCCCGGCTCCCAGACGGCGGGATTCGACCGGGACCTCGATGCCAGCGTGACGCTCGAGCGGTTGTCGAGGACGGACGCGCGGATCATCTGCTGCGGGCATACCCACATCCCCGAGGTCCGCGACTTCGGCTGGAAGCAGATCGTCAACGCGGGCAGCGCCGGCAACGTGTTCGATGGCGACCCGACCGCGTCCTGGGCCCTCGTCACGCTCGACGGTGAGACGGTGACGTCCGAGATCCGCCGGACCGAGTTCGACACGATGGCCGTGGCCAACGCGCTCTCCGAGCGCGGCCTGCCGGGTGACGTGTACCGGGCGGCCACGGTTCGCACGGGGAAGCTCGTCCGGTGAGCCAGGGCTCGCCGCGGGTCGTGGTCACCGGCATGGGCGCCCTGTCCGCGCTCGGCCCCGGCGTCGCCTCGATGTGGGACGGGCTGCTGGCCGGCCGTTCGGGGATCCGGACGATCGAGGCCTTCGACCCGTCGCGGCTCACGTCGCGGATCGCCGGCGAGGTCCGCGATTTCGACGCCAGCGGGGTCCTCGATCGAAAGGACATGCGGCGAACCGACCGCTACATCCAGTTCGGGCTCGTCGCCGCCCGCGAGGCGCTCGACCAGGCGGGCCTGCCGGGTCGCCTGGACGGGGCCCTGGCCGAACGGACCGGGGTCATCATGGGCTCCGGCCTCGGAGGCGTCACGACGCTGTTCGACAACGTGCTCCTGATGGGGGAGCGCGGACCCGACCGGATCAGTCCGTTCTTCATCCCGATGGGCATCGCCAACGTCGGCGCCGGCCAGATCGCCATCGCGTTCGGTCCACTCGGCCCGAACTTCGCGATCGTGTCCGCCTGTGCCACCGGTGCGCATGCCATCGGCGAGGCCTGGGAGACGATCCGCCGGGGCGATGCCGAGGTGATGTTGGCCGGCGGTTCCGAGGCCACGATCCACGAGGCGGTCGTCGGCGGGTTCGCCTCGATGAAGGCGCTGTCAACCCGGAACGACGACCCGGAGCGAGCCTCCCGTCCGTTCGACCGGGCGCGCGACGGGTTCGTGATCGGCGAGGGGAGCGGCGTCCTCGTGCTCGAATCGCTCGCCCATGCCACCGCCCGTGGCGCCGAGCCGCTGGCCGAGATCGTCGGCTACGGGGCGACCGCCGACGCCTCGCATATCACCTTGCCGGCACCGGGCGGGATCGGGGCCGTGCGCGCCGCTCGCCGAGCCCTCGCCAAGGCCGGGCTCGACGCGTCGGACGTCGACCATCTCAACGCCCACGCCACGTCCACCCCCGAGGGCGATCGGGCCGAGCTCCAGGCGATCCGCACGATCTTCGGCGACCACGCCCCGAAGGTCGCCGTGACCGCCAACAAGTCGATGCTCGGGCACACGCTCGGGGCCGCCGGGGCCCTCGAGTCGATCGCCGTTGTCCAGGCCCTCCGGACCGGATCCGTGCCACCGACGGTCAACCTGATCGATCCGGACGACGCCGGAGACGGCCTTGACCTGACACCCGTCCGAGCCACCCGGCGCGACCTCCGGGTCGCGGTCAACAACTCGTTCGGCTTCGGCGGCCAGAACGCCGCGCTCGTCTTCCGGCGGTGGGACGCATGAGCCCGGCGCGTCGCACCAATGCCGCGGGCGGTGCCGGGCCGGGTGCCACGGAGGCCGAGGCCGCCAACGCGAGCCTCCTGGCCCTGATCGATCGCCTCGCGGGCATGCTCGATCGCAGCGAGCTCACCGAGCTGGAGGTCCAGGTCGGCGACACGGCCCTCGTGCTGCGGAAGCCGGTCGCGATCGCGCCGACCCAGGTCGCCGCCCCGGCTGTTGCGCCCCCCGCCCCGGCCGGTTCGTCCGCCGAGGTTCCAGCTGTCGCCCCGGGCGTCACCCGCCCGTCGGTCAAGGCGCCGCTGACCGGCATCTGGTATGGATCGCCCTCGCCGGGAACAGCCGCCTACGTGACCCTCGGTGGCGAAGTGGCGGCCGGTCAGGTCATCGGCCTGATCGAGGCCATGAAGCTGTTCAACGAGATCAAGAGCGACCTGTCTGGCCGGGTCGTGAAGGTCCATGCCGAGGACGGCAAGCTCGTCAAGGCCAAGCAGCCCCTGATCGAGGTTGATCCCCTGTGAACGCCGAAACCGGCAGAGCGCCTCGAGCCCACGTCACGGGCTGGGGTCGCTACGTGCCCGACCACATCCTGACCAACGCCGACCTCGAGACGATGGTCGATACCAACGACGAGTGGATCGTGACCCGGACCGGGATTCGCGAGCGGCGCGTCGCGGCGGCGCACGAGACGACGGCCTCGATGGCCGCCGTGGCCGGCCTGCGGGCGATCAGGACGGCCGGCATCGATCCCGAGGACATCGACCTGATCCTGCTCGCGACGCTGACGCCCGACTACTGGATGCCCTCGACGGCCGCGCTGGTCAAGGAGGCGATCGGGAACCAGAAGGCCGCGGCGATGGACGTCGCGGCGGCGTGCTCCGGCTTCGTGTACGCGTTCGCGACGGCCCAGGCGTACGTGACCTCGGGTTTGGCGAAGCACGTCCTCGTGATCGGCGCCGAGCTCCTGACCCGGTTCCTCGACTACACGGATCGGGGAACCTGCATCCTGTTCGGCGACGGGGCGGGTGCCGTCGTCGTGTCGGCCTCCGACGAGCCCGGTGGCAGCCTCGGCATCGAGATGACCACGGAGCCACAGGGCGCCTACATGATCTGGTTGCCGGCCGGCGGTGCCAAGGCGCCGCCCTCGTCCGAGACCATCCGGCGTGGCGAGCACTACATCCGGATGGAGGGCCGGGAGACCTACCGGTTCGCCACGAAGACGATGGCCACGACCGCTCTCGAGTCGGTGAGCCGGGCGGGCCTCACCCCCGATGACATCGCGCTGTTCATCCCGCACCAGGCCAACATCCGGATCATCGAGGCGGTCGCCAAGGGTCTCGACCTGCCGATGGACCGGATGATGGTCAACGTCGACAAGTACGGCAACACGTCGGCGGCATCGGTGCCGATCGCCCTGGCCGAGGCCGCCAACAGCGGGCGGATCGCCGTCGGCGACGCGATCTGCATGGTCGCGTTCGGGGCCGGATTCACATCGGGTGCGGCAACCATCCGATGGACGGTCGATCCGGCCCGGGGCATTGCCGGCGACGCGGCGGTAGACCCATCGACGGTCCACGTCCGGTTGCCCGTTGACTGGGACGCCGTTGACCCGATTCCGGCGGCGCTTGCCGAGATGATGGCGCGGCCCGGACCCGTGAACCCACCGCTCGACGATGTCGTGCCGGACGAACCCGCCCGGCCAGCCACGGAGGTCCAGGCATGATCGATCTGACGGGCAAGTCCGCGGTGGTCACCGGCGGATCGCGCGGCATCGGGCGTGCGATCGCGCTCCGCCTGGCGCTCCAGGGTGCCGACGTCGCGTTCAGCTACCGGGGCAATGCCGCCGCGGCCGAGGAGACCGCCGCCGCCATCCGCGCCACCGGCCGGCAGGCGCTCCCGGTCCAGGCCGACGTCAGCCAGCCCGAGGCGGCCGATGCGCTGATCAAGGCGGCGCTCGAGGCGTTCGGCAAGGTCGACATCCTCGTCAACAACGCCGGGATCACCCGCGATGACCTGATCATGCGCATGTCCCTCGAGGCCTGGCAGGACGTCATCAACACGAACCTGTCCGGTGCCTTCTACGCGATCAAGGCCGTGGCCCGGCCGATGCTCAAGGCTCGAGGCGGACGGATCATCAACATCACCTCGGTCTCCGGGCAGGCGGGCCAGACGGGGCAGGCGAACTACTCGTCGGCGAAGGCCGGGCTCATCGGCCTGACCAAGGCGACGGCCCGCGAGCTCGCCTCACGCGGGATCACGTGCAACGCCGTGGCGCCCGGGTTCGTGCTGACCGAGCTGACCCAGGACCTGGCCCAGCCGCTCCAGGACGAGATCACGTCGCGGACGCCGCTCGGCCGGTTCGGCACGCCCGAGGAGATCGCCAACGCGGTCGCCTTCCTCGCCAGCGATGACGCGGCCTACATCACCGGCCAGGTACTGGCCGTCGATGGCGGCCTGGTGATGATGTAGGGACGCACTGACGCTCAGGCCCGAAGGGCGTCCCCGAGTGCCTCGACGACCCGGTCGACCTCGGCATCGGTCAGGTCCGGGTAGATCGGCAGCGAGATTTCCCGCTCGTATTCCCGCGTCGCCACCGGAAGGTCGGTGGTCTCGTAACCGAAGGTGCGGCGGTAGTACGGGTGAAGGTGCAACGGGATGAAATGCACGCTCGTGCCGATCCCCACGTCGCGCAGGCGCTCGATGATCGCCGCCCGCCGGTCCGCGCCACCGTCGGCCAGTCGGACCGGGAAGAGGTGCCACGCGTGGACCTCGTCGGCCGCCGGCCATACCGGGAGCTCGATCTCCGAGGCGAAGGTCGATGACCCGATCGCCGAGGCATACCGATCGGCGATGTGCTCGCGGGACCGACGCATGTCCTCGGCTCGCTCGAGCTGGACGATGCCGATGGCGGCGGCAAGATCGGTCATGTTGTACTTGAACCCGGCATCCTCGATCTCGTAGTACCAGCTGCCGGCCGCCGTATAGCGCTTCCACGCGTCCCGGCTGATCCCGTGCAGGCGCATGACCCGAGCGCGGTCGGCGATCCCGTCGTCATCGGTGACCAGCATCCCGCCCTCGCCGGTCGTGACGGTCTTCGTCGCGTAGAAGCTGAGCGCCCCGGCCGAGCCGACCGATCCGGCAGCCCGGCCCCTCCTCGATGCCGGGAGCGCGTGGGCCGCATCCTCGATGACCGCGATTCCGCGCGAGTTCGCGAGGGCCATGATCCCTTCGACGTCCGCCATCAGGCCCCCGAAGTGAACGACGATGACCGCCCTGGTCGATGGTCGGAGCTGGGCCTCGACGGACTCGACGGTCAGGTTCAGGGTCCGGCCGTCGATGTCGGCAAGGCGCGGCCGCGCACCGAGGTAGCGGACGACTTCGCCGCACGCCGCGAAGGTGTACGTCGGCACGATCACCTCGTCATCGGGTCCGATGTGGAGCGCCTCGAGCGCGAGGTGCAGGGCGGCCGTCGCGGAGTTCAGCGCGACGGCGTGTCGGGATCCCACCGCCGCGCTGACCGCCGCTTCGAAGGCCATCGTCCGCTCGCCGGTTGTCAGCCAGCCGGACTCGAGGACGCTCATCACCGCGTCCCGTTCCGGTGCCGTGATCGATGGGCGGTGGAACGGAATGGCCGCGTTCTTCATCTCGTGCCGACCTCTGCTGCTCGCTGGGCCTCACCGCCGTGCGATGGCTGGGTCCGGAGCACGCTCGATTCGATCAGCAGGCGCCGAACACGCCGATCGTCCGCCGCGAGGGCGGCCTCCGCGAGGTCGTTCACCAGGGACGCCAGCGGCCGATTCGGAAGCAACATCGAACTTGCCGTCGCTCGCCAGACACGTTCGTGCGCTGTCCCGTCCATCGACTCGTCGGGGTGGAAGAGATGTTCCTCGAGCCGCTCACCCGGCCGGAGGCCCGTGTAGATGATCTCGACATCGGCGGGATCGAGTCCGGACAGCCGGATCATGTCGTCGGCGAGGTCGGCGATCCGGACGGGTTCGCCCATGTCAAGGATGAAGACGTCGCCTACCGTCTCATACGCTCCAGCCTGAAGGATCAGCGACACGGCCTCAGGGATCGTCATGAAGTAGCGGGTGGCGTTTGGATGGGTGATCGTGATCGGCAGGCCCTGGGCGAGTTGCCGTTCAAAGATCGGGACGACGCTCCCGCTCGACCCGAGGACGTTGCCGAACCTCACGGCCATGTGCGGGCGTTCGGTCCGCCGGCCGGCTTCGATTGTCAGCATCTCCGCGAGGCGCTTGGTCGCGCCCATCACGCTCACCGGCTCGACGGCCTTGTCCGTCGAGATCATCACGAACCGGGAGACATCGGCCGCCCCGGATGCCTCGAGCATGTTTCGGGTTCCGATGATATTGGTCAGGACGGCCTCGCTGGGCTGCAACTCACAGATCGGCACGTGCTTGAGTGCAGCCGCGTGAAAGACCACGTCCGGCTCGACGGTGCGGAGCATGTGTTCCACGGCGGCACGGCCCCGGATATCGCACAGGATGCCGGTCACGCTTGGCTCCGTCGCTCCTCGCCGTTCGGTGAGTTCGCGTTCGATCTTCCAGAGGGCGGCCTCGTTGTTATCGGCGATGACCAGGTGACCGGGTCCCAGCGTCAGCACCTGGCGCGCGAGCTCACTCCCGATTGAGCCACCGCCACCCGTCACGAGCACGGTCGCCCCGTTGAGGTAACCGGCCAGCTCGCCGATGTCCACGCGGACCTGCTCTCGGCGAAGCAGGTCTTCAAGGCTTACTGATCGGAGCTGGCTCAAGCGGTCGTGATGCCCGAGAATCTCGTGGAAGTGGGGGACGATCCGGACGCGAAGTTGGAGGGCTCGTCCAGCATCGATCGCCTGCCGAATGACCTGGCCCGAGGCCGATGGCATGGCGATCACGAGCTCCCGGGCGTGTGTAGCGCGGGCTGCGGCGGCGAGTGCGTCGAGGCCCCCGAAGATCCTGACTCCATTCAGGCGAGAGCCTCGCTTCTTGGCATCATCGTCCAGCAAGCCGACGATACGGAGGTGCATCGCGGGATCGCGCCCGGCAAGGCGGATGACGGCGGCCCCGGCCTCACCCGCCCCGTAAACGAGCGTGGCCTGGCCCGATTCCTCGTCGGTTGCGCCCGAGCGCCCCGCATTCTCGAGGGCCCACCGGATGGCAAAGCGACCGCCACCGATGAACGTGAGACTCAACAGACCTTCGAGCGGGAAGAATGACCTGGGCATGCCAATTGAACCGGGAAAGCCGGCCGCCGAGAGAGCAAGGAAGAGCCCCGCAGAGGCAACGGTGGCGGTGCCAACGGCCGACGCGACGCCGGCCATCTCGCGCACGCTCGCGTATCGCCACTCGCGCCGGTACAGGCCGAAAACCACGTTGGTTGCCGGTTGGATCACGAGCGGGAGGAGCGCGACCGGGAGGTAGCGCTCGACGGTGGAGACGAGGTTGCTCGCGTCGAACCGGAGGGCGAATGCCCCGACGATCGCGAGCGAGATTGCCACGAGGTCGTACACGAACAGGTGGCGTCCACGCGGCACAAAGCCCATCAACTCAAACCGTCCCCAGCCTTGGCGCCAGGAGTACTCGCTTGGGGGAGTATTCCGGCACGGGACGCCCCGTTCCTTCGAAACCTCGAAACGAGGCGGCGTTCGCGCGACACTGCGCGGCAGCGTACCATCCGCCACCCCGGGACGACGCCTGGCCCGGACGCATGTCGCACCCGCCGGCCGGGCGGGCGCCCTGGTGAGGTCTGGTAGACTCCGCCGCCGTGGGTCAACCAATCGCGCGACGCCGCCCAACCCCCGGGAAATCCGCGTCGATCGCGGTGCTGCTCTCGTTTCTATGGCCCGGCCTCGGCCATCTCTACCTCGGGCGCATGCGTCCGGCGGCCGTGTTCGCCATCCCGGCTCTCGTCCTGCTCCTCATCGTCCTGTGGCTGGCTCGCGACGGCGTCGACATCCTGGCGGCCAGGCTCCTGCTCGTTCCGGTGGCGGCGTTCTTCCTCGTCCTGATGACGGTGTTCCTTGCGGGCTGGCGCCTCACAGCGATGGGCTCGGCACTCCTCGACGAGCGCGTTTCGACCACCCCGCCGGGCCGACGCCCCGGGCGCGGTGCATGGCACCGTCAGCCCCGCCGAACAGCGGTCACATTCCTCGTGCTCGCGGCGCTCGTGCTCAGCACGCATGGCCTGATCGCCTGGACGGGCCTCGCGTTCCTTCAGGGGTTCTCGAAGGTCTACGTCTCGGGGCCGCAGCCGACGGCCGCGCCAGGTGCGACGGATGGTGACCTCGGCGTCCTGCCGACGCCCGACACCACGCCGCAGCCTAATGGCCGGATCAACGTCCTGCTCGTCGGTGCCGATTCGGGGCTCGGCTACAAGCACGCCCTGACCGACACGCTCATGCTCGTGTCGGTCGATCCCGTCGCCAAGACCGTGGACATGCTGAGCCTGCCAAGAGACATCGCTCGTTTCCCGCTCTACAGCGGTGGAACGTTCTCTGGGAAGATCAACTCGCTCGCCTCCTACGCCGAGGCTCACCGAAGCGAGTTTCCGGACGGTGGCTTCGGCACGCTGACGCGCGAGGTCGGGTACCTCCTCGGGACCTCGGTCCACTACTACGCGTACGTGGACCTGGCCGGGTTCCAGGCCGTCATCGATGCCGTGGGTGGCGTGGATATCGTCAACCCAAAGCAGATCTCGGATCCTG
>SCTE01000511.1 GCA_004298915.1 Chloroflexota bacterium
CGACTTCGAGCTGAACCGCAACCCGTTCAAGGTCTACTCGGACGGGGTCTCCAAGCCCGATCGCTCGGTCGGCGATGTCCTCGTTTCGCTCGAATTCTCGAATGGCGGCTCGGACCCGATCGTCACGGTCTACAAGGTCACCGCGGTCACGAACTACCCGACCGGTCAGGACACGACCTACGGCACCGACATTGCCACCGCCGCGGCGGTCCACTCGGCCACGAACTTCGGCGCCCTACCCGACCAGGGCTTCGGCGCGATCCCCGCGTTCGAGTTTGCCGAACTGTCGATCGACCTGTCGGCCCTCGGCATCAACACCGACTGCCCCGGCCTGTCGAATGGCCACATCCGGACGCGATCCGGTGGCGACATCGACAGCTCGCAGCTGAAGGACAACATCCAGCCCTTCCCGATCGACCTGAACAACTGCGGCAAGATCCGCATCGAGAAGCACGCCGGGACGACGAGCGGAGCGCTCCTCGGCGGCGCCACCTTCACCGTCACCAATGACCCGCGACCCGGCCAGCCCGCCGGCACGTACACCATCACCGACAACGGGGCCGGCGATTCGAACGCCTCGGCCGGGATCATCGAGATCGATCCCGCCAAGCCCGGGACCTACACGATCTGCGAGACCGTGCCACCGGCCGGCTACAAGCTCGCCAGTCCGGCCTGCCAGCAGGCCACCGTCAACCCGAACGGGTCCGTGACGGTCAAGTTCGCCGATCCGCGCAAGACCGCCACGACCACCCTCGTGACCGTCGGCGCGAACCCGACCAACGGCAGCTACGTGGTCGTCGGCCAGTCGATCTCGCTCACCGTGACCGAGACCAACACCGGCGAATCGATCCTGCACAACGTCGTCGTCTCGGGCACGAACTCATGCGCGAGCTGGACCGCGGCGGCCACCAAGAACAACGGCGCCGGGGCCTTCAGCGGCACGCTGAACCCAGGCGAATCCGTGAACTTCAGCTGCACCTTCAGCGCACCGAACGTCTCCGACTTCGCCTGGTCGGCAACGGCGACGGGGCTCGACGAGCTCAACGCCCAGCATGACCCGACCGGCGAGACGGTCAACGGCACCTACGACATCCTCCAGCCCGCGACGGTCCTGACGATCGTCCAGAACGCTCCCGCCCAGGTCCATGCCGGCGATTCCGTGACGATCATCGTCAACGAGAAGAACACGGGCGAGGGGACCATCACCGGCGTGCACGTTGACGGCACCGGGCCGTGCGCGAACAACTGGGTTGCGGCCGCCGGGTTCAACGGGACCCTCGCGCCGAACGCATCGGTGAACTTCACCTGCGCGTTCTCGGCGCCTGCCAGCGACTTCAGCTGGACGGCCGACGGCAAGGGTACGGACCTCCTGTCCCACGCCGTCCCGGCCACCAACGAGCACCAGGCGGGCAGCGTCACCGTCGTGAACCCGTCGACCCTGCTGACCCTCGTCAGCGCCCCGACGATCGTCCACGCCGGCGACACGATCACGGTCATCGTGC
>SCTE01000512.1 GCA_004298915.1 Chloroflexota bacterium
CTGGATCAGCGTGTTCGTCGTCGAGTAGTAGGCGACCTGGCTGGCTCCGAGCACCGCCAGGGCGAGCATCGAGAGGGGCACCGCCTCGGACGTCGCGAAGACGAACAGCGAGACCGAGATCGCACCCAGTCCGACGAACAGGAGCCGCCCGCTTCCGCCCGATGGCTGCCGCGATGCCATCAGCAGCGCACCGACGAGGGCGCCGCCGCCGATCGAGCCGGTCAGCAGGCCGAGGCCCGGCGCCCCGATCGCCAGGATGTCCCGGGCGAAGACCGGCACGAACGTGAGATACGGCAGCACGAACAGGGCCGGTGCGGCGGCGAGCACGACGAGCACCGACAGGATCGGATCGTTGGCCACGTACCGCACGCCGTCCTGAAGGTCACCCCACAGGGCAGCGCTCGCCCGGGAGCCGGCGCGGGTCACGGGAATGGGAAGGCGGGCGATGACCAGGCCGACGACCACGAGGGCCACTGCATTCGCCCAGAACCCGAGGGCGAGGCCACCCGCGGCGATCGACAGGCCCGCCACGGAGGGACCGATGATCCGCGCGAGGTTGTACTGCGCGGAGTTGAGGGCGATCGCTCCGCCGATCAGGCGGCGATCGACGATCGACGACACGATGGCCTGGCTCGCGGGCATCTGCACGGTGATGACGATCCCGCCGAGCAGCGCGATCAGCGCGACGTGCCAGTAGGCCACGAGGTCGATCGTCGTCAGGAGGGCGAGGGCACCGGCCAGCGCGGCACCGATCCAGTAGCCCCACACGAGGAGCCGCTTGCGGTCCATGCGATCCGCCAGCACGCCGGCCACGGCGGCCAGGAACAGCACCGGAAGGCCGGCGATGGCCCCGACGAGTCCGAGCAGCGCCGGTGAGTTCGTCAGTTGGAGGACGAGCCAGCCCTGGGCCGTCGCCTGCATGAAGGACCCGAGCGTCGCGAGCATCGACGCCGCCAGGAAGCGCCGATAGATGGGCGACCCGAGCGCCGGAAAGCGGCCCGCGATCACCGACGGGTCAGGCTTGTCCGTTGCCGACCTCGCGCTTCATTCACCGCGTTCCACGACGATCGGGCCGAGGTCGGCCGCCTCCAGCGCCGGCAGGAAGGCATTGGCGTCACCGACGAGGACGATGGCGGCCTCATGCGGACGCACGTGGGTTCGCGCCGCCGCGAGGACATCGGCGGCTTCGACGGCCCGGATCGCATCCCTGAAGCGGGCGAGCTCATCGTCCGGCAGGCCCTGGATGACGAGGCCGCTCAGGGCACCGACGACGGCACCGGGCGTCTCGAACCGGAGCGGGAAGACGCCGACGAGATAGTCGCGGGCGGTGTTGAGCTCTTCCGCGGTCGGTGGTTCCTCGCGGATGCGGTCGAGTTCGGCGAGCATGTCCACGAGCGCGGGGACCGTGACCTCGGTGTTCACCGCCGCCCGGGCGGCGAACGGTCCTTCGGATCGACGCATGTCGAACCCGGCGCTGGCGCCGTAGGTGTAGCCCTTCTCCTCGCGGAGCTTTCGATTCAGGCGGCTGTTGAACAGCCCGCCGAGGATCGAGGCCATGATCGAGACCGCGTGGTAGTCGGGGATGCGGCGAACGGTCCCCGGATGTCCGACCCGGATCTCGGTCTGGACCGATCCCGGTCGATGAATCACCCGGATCCGACGCTCGCGTGACGAGGCGCTGGCGTCGACGATCCGCGCCGGGCTGGCCGCTCGGTCAGCCCCCCAGCTCCCGAATCGCTCGGCCGCGACCGCGTGCACGTCCAGGCCTCCGAGCTCGCCGCCCACGATCAGGGTCATCGCGGCCGGATCGAATCGACGGGCAAGGGCCGCGCGAGCGGCATGCGAATCGAGGCCCTCGACCGTTTCGCGCGTCCCGGCGGCCGAGTGCCGGTACGGGGAGGTCGACGCGTAGATCGTTTCGATGAACGCATCCTCGGCACGTCGACGCGGATCGGCCTGGGCCTGGAGGAGGTCGTTGAGGCGCTCATCACGGAGGCGCTCGACGTCTCCCGCCGGAAACGTGGGACTGGCGAGCATCTCGGCGACGAGATCGAGTGCCGGCTCGAGACGCTCGGCCGGAACGTCGACCGACACCGACAGCGCATCCCAGCCGGCCTCGGCATGGAGGGAGGCGCCGAGTCGTTCGCCGGCCTCGACGAGTGCGATGGCATCGTGTTTCTCGGTCCCCTCGGACAATGCCCGGGCCATGAGCACCGTCGCCCCTGCCTGTACCTCGGGGTCATCGCCGGCACCGCCGAGGACGATGAGCGCCGCGGCGAGCAGCGGCCGCGCGGGCAGATCGACCGAGATCACCGACAGGCCGTTGGCCAGGCGAGACCGTTCGAACGCCGGGAAGGTGTACGGTCGCGGGAGGCCAGGGCCCGGACGATCGGGTGCCGTCCGGGACGTTCCGTTCATCATCATGCGGCGGCCTCGCCCGATCCCGCGTCGGGATCGCCGGCGCTGGCCTCGCTGGGCAGGTACGTCAGGACGTAGCGATTGTCCTCGCGGAAGACGGCCCGGCAGGCGTCACGGATCTGCTCCTTCGTCACCGCAAGGTAGCGCGGCAGCATCTCGTTGATGACGCCTGGGTCATCGAACAGGGTGGCGTACATCGACAGCCGGTCGGCCCGTTCCTCGACCCGCTGGAGCGACCCGAGCTCATCGGCCTCGGTCAGCGCCTTCGCGCGGGCCAGCTCGTCGTCCGTCGGCGGCTCGTCGGCGAGCCGCTGGAGTTCCTCCCAGTAGGCCGCCTCGAGATCTCCGAGGTCGACGCCCGGGCGGGCCGTGGCCCAGCCGGCCGTGACCGATGCGCCGCCCACCAGCCCGAGCGAGAACAGGCTGACGTCCTGGGCAATTCGCTCGTCTCGGACCAGGCGGCGATGGAGCCGGCTGCCCTTGCCCCCGGCCAGGATCTGGCCGGCCAGGTCCAGTGCATCGAGCCGATGGTCGCCGAACACGGGGGCCCGGAAGCCCCAGTAGATCCGGGGCAGCGGCACGTTCTCGACCACGGTCTCCCGAACCTCGCGCCCGATCGCCGGCGGCAGCGACAGGTCGCCGATGTCAACCGGCAGCATCGGGTTCGCCGGGATCCCCCCGAAATACCGCTCGACCCACGCTCGTGCCTGGACGGGATCGACGTCGCCGACGATGCTCAGCACGGCGTTGTTCGGAGCGTAGTGCGTCCGAAAGAACGCGCTGACGTCCTCGAGCGACGCCGCGTCGAGGTCTTCCATCGATCCGATCGTCGGATGGTGGTAGGGGTGCTCCGGCGGATACACGCCGGCGAGCAGCCGGTGATTCCAGGATCCGTACGGGCGGTTGTCGTACGACCAGCGCTTCTCGTTCTTCACGACCTCGCGCTGGTTGTCGAGGTTCTCCTGGCTGAGGGCATCGAGGAGCGTGCCCATCCGATCCGCCTCGAGCCACAGGACCAGCTCGAGCTGATGCGACGGGACCGTCTCGAAGTAGTTGGTCCGATCGAGCCACGTCGTGCCGTTCATCGTGCCGCCGGCGGCCTGGATGAGCGCGAAGTGCTCGGTCTTCGCGACGTGACCCGAGCCTTGGAACATGACGTGCTCGAACAGGTGGGCGAAGCCGGTCTTGCCCGGCACCTCGTGCTTCGAGCCAACCGCATACCAGATGTTCACGGCGACGACCGGCGCCACGTGATCCTCGGCGATGACCAGGCGAAGGCCGTTGGGCAGGCGTTCGTCGGTGAAAGCGGTGGTGAGTCCGGCCATGGGTTCACGACACTCCTGAGGGGACGGTGGCCGCCAGAGGGTACCGCAGGGTGACGGATCGGTCCGACCGTGCGCGCCGACCCCAGGTTCGGGCCGTTCGGCCCCCGACCCAGGCCTTGGCAATCCGTACACTCTCGACCATGAAGCACCTCCTCAGCGGTCTGGCGGTCGGCCTTGCCGTGCTCGCCATGCCGGCCACCGTTGCGGCGCACCAGCTCTCCAAGCTGTTCGAGAGCCGTATGCCGCTGGTCGTCTACCTGGCCGGGGCGGCGACCGCCGTGGGCCTGTCGTTCGCCTTCGTGCTGGTCCGCGACCTTCGGGCAGGGCCCGAGATCGAGACGGGCAAAGGCCGTCACGTCCCGGGTGCCCTTCGTGCCGTGCTCCGCGCGGTTGGCCTGATCGGCTGGGCGTGGATCATGGCCCAGGGGATCCTGGGCGGAGAAACCGATGCCGAGGTCTCGCGCCTGTTCACCTGGGTGTACGGGTGGGTCGGGGTGGCGCTGATCTCGGCATTCGCGTTCCCGATCTGGACGTGGCTCGATCCGTTCTCGACGCTCCACGAGCTGGGCGCCCGGATCGCTCGTGCGCTTCGGGTCCCCGCGGTCCCGGCGGCCGTCTACCCGGCGGCCCTCGGCCGCTGGCCGGCGGTGGTCGGCTTCGGTGCCATCGTCTGGCTCGAGCTCGTTGCGTTCGGTGCCGGGTCCCGGACCCTCGCGCTGGTCGTGGCCGGCTATACCGTCTACACGCTCGCGATGATGGCCCAGTACGGACGCCGGACCTGGACCGAGCACGGCGAGGTGTTCGCCGTCTGGTTCGCCCTCCTCGGTCGCGTCGCGCCGTGGACGCTTGTCCCCGGGGAACGGGACGTGCTCCGGCGCCGCCCGTTCGGATCGGGCCTGCTGGCCGGCGGCTGGACCCGGGCCGATGTGGTGATGATCGGCCTCGGCACCGGGTCGATCCTGTTCGACGGGCTGTCGCAGACCCAGTTCTGGGTCAACGTCTTCGGGTTGCCGGCGGCCCTTCCCCAGACCGTGATCCTCGCGGCCTTCCTGGGGATCATCGTGGGAGCCGCCCTCCTGGTCTCGCGGTTGGTCGGCATCGCGGCGACCGGCGCCGGCCTGCTCCCGATCGCGATCGGGTATCTCGCCGCGCACTACCTCACCTACCTGCTCATCGAGGGCCAGCGCATCGCCGTGGCGATCTCCGATCCGCTGCAGCGCGGGTCCGACTACTTCGGGACCGCCGGCTTCGAACCGACCGGTACCTGGCTCCCGCCGATCCTGGTCTGGGGCCTGCAGTTCGCCTCGGTCGTGGGTGGCCACATGGTCGGGGCGTGGGCAGGCCACGTGGTCGCGGCCCGGGAGGCGGGGCGCGACGGATCGATGACCGCGGGCGATGTCCGACTCCGCCAGGTGCCACTGGCCATCGTGATGATCGGACTGACGACGTTGACCCTCTGGTCGCTGGGTCAGGCCCTGT
>SCTE01000513.1 GCA_004298915.1 Chloroflexota bacterium
TCGGCCGCCGCCCGGGCGATCTCGGGCGTGTCGGCAGCCACGATCGCGATCGCGTCGCCGTACTGGAAGACCTTGGAGTCGCACAGGATCGGCCGGTCCCAGCCGTCGCCCTTGTTGGTCGGGAAGGTGATCAGGCCGGTGATCCGGTTCTTGCCCTTGACGTCCTTGGCCGTGATGACCTTGGCGACGCCGGGCACCTTCTCGGCTTCAGACGTGTCGACGCCGAGGATGTTGGCGTGGGACACCTTGGCCTGGACGAGTGCCAGGTGGAGCGTGCCGGCCGGCATCTTGAGGCCGATGTCCTGGCCATAGTCGAGCGTGCCGGTCACCTTGGCGATCGCGGTCGGTCGCGGGTAGTTCGTGCCGAGGATGCTGCCGTTGGCTGGCATCTGGAAGTCGAGATCCTCGGCCTGCATGTCGCCGCGGAGGACCGCGGCCGCATCCATGGTCGCGTCGACGATCTGCTTGTAGCCCGTGCAGCGACAGGCGTTGTGGTGCTGGGTGAACCAGGTTCGGACGTCCTCGCGTGTCGGCGACGGGTTCTTCTCGAGGAGGGCCTGCGTGGAGACCACGAACCCCGGCGTGCAGAAGCCGCACTGGGTCGCGCCGTTGGCGATGATCGCCTGCTGGATCGGATGCAGGGCGCCAGGCTGGCCGATGCCCTCGATCGTCACGATCGCGGCGTCGTCGGGGACCCGCGACATCTTGGTCGCGCAGGCCAGCGTTAGCTTGCCATTGACGAGGACGGAACAGGCACCGCACTGGCCGGTGTCGCACGACACCTTCGTGCCGGTCAGCATCAGCTGGTGGCGGAGGACGGTGGCCAGCGACGCGTCCGGATCGTGGATCACGGTCCGTAGCACGCCGTTGACGCGAAGACCCTTCTTTTCCATGGCGTTCGTTTGCTCCATCTGGGATGGGGATCGCCGCGATCCCCGTCAGGGTTGGCGGTCGCCGAGCACGTTGTCCCTGCGCTACTCCTCCAGCTGCGGGTGGCGAACGACCTAGTGCGCGCAATCCTCCAATCCAATATGATGAACGGATAGGGCCACAAGTCACAACATAGTGATGTCTTCGTGTCTCGCGGTTCTCGCCGGACCCGGGCCGGCCGCGCCGAATCGGGTGGCGATCGACGGGTGGCAAGGACGCCTCGGAAGCGTGGACCATCGACCGGCGGCGCCTCGAAGTGTTCGATTCGTGCTCACGGCGACCCATCGGGTCTTCGGTGCGACCGTGGATTCGGGTCGAATTGCCCACGGATCTCGTGCTGAACGGCAGGGTCCGGTCCAGCGGACCTGCGTGAGAGACTGCGCACAATAAAGTGCAGCATGGTCCGTACCAGGCACGAACGGCCCCCGCACCCACCGATCCCGCGCCGGCCTGACCCGGCCGGCTCCAAACACAAGGAGCCCTCGATGGCGAACGCGATCCTGGTCAGCGAATGCATCTCCTGCGCGGCATGCGAGGCCGAGTGCCCGAACGGGGCGATCAGCTCGGCCGACGACACCTACGTCATCGACGCCGTCCTGTGCGACGAGTGCGTCGCGACCGGTGGCGATTCCGCGTGCAAGGCGGTTTGCCCGGTCGACGCCATCGTCGCGGCCTGATCCGGGTCTTCAGTCGCGATCCCGGGGACGATCGATGAAGGAGATCCTCGACGCCGTGCGCGGCTGGCAGGCCGATGGCATCGGCCTAGGCAGGGCCGTGGTCATCCGCTCCTTCGGCTCGTCCCCCCGCCCTGAGGGCGCAAACCTTGTCGCGACCGCGGATGGGCGGATGGCCGGGTCGATCTCCGGGGGCTGCGTCGAGGGTGCGGCGTTCGAGGAGATCCGGCAGGCGCGAATCGACGGCGTCAGCCGGGTCATCCGCTACGGGGTCAGCAACGAG
>SCTE01000514.1 GCA_004298915.1 Chloroflexota bacterium
CGACCGCGCCGCGCGGACGCTCGACGAGGTCCGCGACGCGGGGTCGGACGCCCGGTGGTAGTGGACGGCCACGGTCGCGCCCTCGGATGCCGCCTTGACGGCGACGGCCGCGCCGATCCCGCGGCTGGCACCCGTCACCAGGACGACCCGGTCCGCGAGCGACCCGCCGCTGCGGCCAACCATCAGGCGACACCCGCGGCGTCGGCGGCGTGTGGCGCGCGAGGAGCATCCGCGGCCGGGGGCGCGGCCGTGGATCCGCGGAGCATCACCTGGGTGGGCATGATCTCGGCAGCCGGAACGTCCCCGGCGAGCAGCCGATCGGCATGCCGGAACCCCCGCCGACCCATCTCGCGGAGTGGCAGGCGGACGGTGGACAGGCTCGGGGCGGTCAGCGCGGCGGTCGGGATGTCGTCAAACCCGGCCACCGAGACGGCACCGGGAACCGCGATCCCGAGGGCCGCCAGCCGCTGCAGTGCGCCGAACGCGAGCAGGTCGTTGGCGCAGCACACGGCGGTGAACGGCGCACCACTCGCCAGCAGCGTGTCCACGCCGAGCGCACCGCCATCGGCATCGAACGAGGTCCGGACGACGATGGCCTCGTCGAACGGGATGCCGGCAGCCTCGAGGCCGCGCCGGTAGCCGGCCAGGCGCTCGCGGGCGACGAACAGCGAGCGCGGGCCGGCGAGGAACGCGATCCGGCGATGCCCGAGGGCGACCAGCTCGGCGACCATCGCGGCGATACCGGCTGCGTTGTCGACGCTCACTTCGGGGCTCCCGCCGGCGTACGGGGAGAGGTGCACCACGGCGGCGCCATCCGCCTGCATCGCCGCGAGGTGGCGATCCATCTCCTCGTTGAGAGCGGGGTCGTCCAGGCCGCTGCCGGCGAACACGACCGCGGCGGCCCGCATCGAGCGCAGCAGGCGAATGTATGAGCGCTCGCGCTCGGCGTTCCGCTCGGAGCTGCAGGTGATCACGAGATACCCGGCCGCGGAGGCCGCATCCTCGACGCCTCGGACGACCTCGGCGAAGTACGGGTCGGTGATGTCGTGGACGATCACGGCGACGACCGGCACGCGGCTCTTGAGGAGCCCGCGGGCGAGGGCATTCGGGACGTAGTCAAGGGTTCGGGCCGCCTCCAGCACGCGGGCCCGCGTCGCCGCGCTGACGGGGTACGCCGACGCGGACACGACGCGTGACGCGGTGGCAGTGGACACGCCGGCGAGCCGGGCGACCTCGGTGATCGATGCCATGCGCGTCGCGATCAGTACGGCTTCGGGAAGGACTTGGGCGTGTCGCGGACGGTGACCCACTGCCACTGGGTGAACTCGTCCCAGTTCGCCGCGCCGCCGAACCGGCCGCCGTTGCCCGACGCGCCCATCCCGCCGAACGGGATGATCGCCTCGTCGTTGACGGTCTGGTCGTTGACGTGGACCATCCCGGACCGGATCTGCTGGGCGAACGCGAGCCCGCGCGACGTCGAGCCCGAATAGACGGCTCCGGCGAGTCCGTATTCGGAGTCGTTGGCGAGTCGAAGCGCCTCCTCGTCCGTGTCGAAGACGACCACCGGGGCCACCGGCCCGAAGATCTCGTCGGTCCAGGCTGGGAGGCCGGTGGTCACATCGGCGAGGACGGTCGGCCGGTAGAACAGGCCCTCGTGGGTCCCACCGACGGCGAGGCGGGCGCCGCCGTCGACCGAGCGACGCACGATGCCGTCGACCCGCGCCAGCTGCTTCTCGTTGACGATCGGTCCGAGGTCCACCTCTTCGCGATACGGATCACCGAGCCGGAGGCGAGCAGCCTTCTCGACGAGCGCGTCGATGTAGTCCTTCGCCACGCTCCGATGGACGATGTGCCGGCCCGCCGCGAAGCAGACCTGGCCCTGGAACTGGAACGCGGAATACGCGCCGGCCGAGGCTGCGGCGTCCACGTCGGCGTCGTCGAGGACCACGAAGGCGTTGTTGCCGCCGAGCTCGAGCGAGACCTTCTTGAGCAGGCCGCCGGCGAGCGTGCCGACGCGCCGTCCGGCCGCGGTCGAACCGGTGAAGGAGACCGCGCGGACGTTCGGATCGGTCACGATCGCCTCGCCGACCTCGGCGCCGCCGAGGACGATCTGGAGCAGGCCCTCGGGCAGGCCCGCGTCACGGAACACGGCCGCGAACATCGCGCCGCCGCACGCCGGGGTCTGGGGATCCGGCTTGAGGACGACGGCGTTGCCGAGCGCGAGCGCCGGCGCGACGACCCGCATCCCGAGGACGCTCGGTGAGTTCCAGGGCGTGATCGCCCCGATGACCCCGATCGGGACGCGCCGGACGATCGACATCCGCTCCTGCTGCGCGGACGGCATGAGCGAGCCGAGCGGCTGGGACGGCAGCGTCGCCGCGTTCAGGATCTCCTGGTACGCGAAGTTCGACTCGTGGTGCATCTTGTTGAAGACCGCGCCGGTCTCGCGCTGGGTCCACGTCCCGAACTCGTCGCGATGCGCCTCGTAGATGTCGGCGGCACGACGGAGGATCCGGACCCGCTCGAGGTAATTCGTCTCGGCCCAGGCGGGCTGGGCGGCAGCCGCGGCGGCAGCCGCACGGGCGACATCCTCGAGCGTTGACAGGCGCCTGGTCAGGAGGGGCTGCCCGGTGGCCGGCTCGCGGACCTCCTTCGGCTCGCCAGACCCTGGATTCCAGTCGTCGAGGAACCGGTCGAACCAGCCCGCCTCGGCCTTGCCGGCCGTCGTCTCAGGAGCCGTCGCGACCATCGTTTCCTCCTTCCGGCCGGCGCTCGGCCGACCAGTAGCGTTCTGCATACGTCTTCGTGGTGCCTTCGACGACGGCCCGTTCCCCGGTGGCGGGGTCGCGCCAGACCTGGCCACGGGCGAGGACCGCGTCGATCAGGCCCTCCTCCAGGTACGGCGGCACTTCCCAGGATCGGAGCTCGATAGCCTCCTGCCCGGGATACCCGATCCGCTCCTTGACCGCTTTGTCCGTGTAGTAGCCGCCGACGAGCACGAGCTGGAGCGCCCCGAGGTTGGCGGGCTCGTCTCGCCCGAGGGTTGCCAGGCGCGCATCCGGGTCGTCGCCGAGTTCGGGACGGAGGGCGGCGAGGAACGGCTCGAGGAGATCGGGGCGGGCCCGCAGGACGAACGCCAGACGCACGTCGTCGACGATATCGGCGGCCCACGGCATGCCGTCGGCTGCCGA
>SCTE01000515.1 GCA_004298915.1 Chloroflexota bacterium
CGTCGACGCGATGATCTGGGAGGAGTGGCTCCGGCGGTAAGATTCGAACTTACGACCAAGCGATTAACAGTCGCCCGCTCTACCACTGAGCTACGCCGGAGCGAATGGGGCCGCCGGGGCGACCGCCGCGCGGGGCCCGAAGGCCACCTGCCGGCCGAAGAATAGCAGAGGTATCCCGGCCCGCCGCTGCATACTCCGGTGATGCTTGAACCCCTGGTCTCCCCGGCCCAGCTCGCGACCTGGATCGAGGAGGGCCGGCCGGATCTCCGGATCGTGGACGTGCGCTGGTACCTCGGCCAGCCGCGCGGCACGGGGCGCGCGGCGTTCGAGAGCGGGCACCTGCCCGGCGCGATCCACATCGATCTTGACACCGAGCTCGTGGCGCCGGACGGACCCGGCCGCCATCCCCTGCCCGACCCGTCGGCCTTCGCGGCCATGCTCGCCGCCCATGGCATCGGCGACGGCGACCTGGTCGTGGCCTATGACGATGTCGGCGGCTGGGTCGCGGCCCGGATGTGGTGGATGCTCGATGACCTCGGCTTCGGAGCGGACGGGCGTGGCGGGGTCGGCGTTCTCGATGGCGGAATCCAGGGATGGGTGGCCGACGGGCACGCCCTGACGGTGGACCGTCGCGAGCCCCCGACTGCAACGCTCCACCTCCGACCGGCATGGAGCCGGACCGTCGATCGGGCCGGGCTGACCGCCGAGTTGGGCCGCGTCGTCCTGCTCGACGCACGGGCGGGACCCAGATACCGCGGCGAGATCGAGCCGATCGACCCGAAGCCTGGACATATCCCGTCCGCGCTGAACGCGCCGATTGACGGGAACCTGGACGCGGACGGCCGATTCCTGGCTGCCTCGCGGCTCGCGGACCGGTTCCGGCGGCTCCGGGACGAGGCCGTCGCGAGCGGGTTCGAGGACGCCGCCGATCCATCCCGCCGGATGGTCATCTCCTGCGGCAGCGGCGTGTCTGCCTGCCACAACGCGCTCGCCATGCGGATCGCCGGGCTTCCCAGCCCGATCCTCTACCCCGGCAGCTACAGCGACTGGTCGACGGCCGGCGAGCCGGTCGCGACCGGTCCGGAACCGGGCTTCCCACCGCCGGGTTGACACCGACGGCGGCGGACACCTACACTCCGCGACCGACGCGGGTTCCGCGCCGACAGCACCTGTACGGAGGGCGGCAATCAGATGAGCAACACGCTGATCTTCGTGCCCATGATCGCGCCCGTCGGCCTTGCCGATCGCGGGAGATCTGTGCCCTCGTCGAGGTAGTTGTCGGGCGGTAGTACCGCTCCAGCAGCAGACCACGAGCCGTGGGCCAGAAGGGCCCCCGGCTTTTTTGATGCTCTCGAGACGTCGAGGGGACCAGGAGCCGTGAGCCCACCCGATGCGAAGGCACGGGCGTCGAGCCACGGCTCTTCTTCGTGTCACGACCCGGGCCCCTCAACGACATTCCAGCAGTGGACGGGTTCGCCGGCAGGCGAGCCGCCAGACAGGAACCAACCACCATGACCGCCACGCTACTCGGACAACCGAAGACCCTTGCTCCGGATCGCCTGGCCGTCGATGGCCGGGTGGAAACGATCGATGGCGCCGTTCCGGCCCTCCTCGTCGAGGGCGTCACGAAGCGGTTCGTCGTCGGTCGGTCGAAGCGTCCCGTCCTCGCGATCGTCGACGTCTCCATCCGCCTCGAACGAGGCGGGATCGTCGGAATCCTGGGGGCGAACGGTTCGGGCAAGTCCACGCTCATCCGGCTCGTGTCCGGCCTCCTGACGCTCGACGAAGGTCGGGTCGAGGTGTTCGGCCACGACCTGGGGCGCGAGGAGATGGCCGTGAAACGGCTCATCAACCGCGTGAGCGTCGATGCTGCCTTCTTCAAGAAGCTCAGCCCGATGGAGAACCTGCTCTTCGCCGCCAGGCTGTATGGCCTGGATGCGGGACGGGCCCGCGGTGAGGCGATCGAGATCCTCGAACGGCTCGGCATCGCGCGCAAGCGCGTCGATCGACCGGTCGAGCAGATGAGTCGAGGGATGCAGCAGAAGGTCGCCATCGCGCGCGCCCTCCTGACGAGCCCGACGCTCCTCCTGCTCGACGAGCCGACGACAGGCCTCGACCCGCGGTCGAAGCTCGATGTCCAGGCGTTCATCGAGGATGTCCGGACGAACCACGACACCTCCATCGTCCTGACGACCCACGACCTCGACGAGGCGGACCGATTGTGTGATCGGATCGCCGTCCTCAACGAAGGACGTGTTGTCGCCCAGGACACCCCGGCAGGGTTGAAGCGACTCGTCGCCGAGGCCCACGGCCAGGAGCCGACGCTCCACAACGTGTTCATGACCTACACCGGCCGATCCCTCGACGACGACGTCGAGGAGGACGCCGACGACGCGGCCGATACGGCCGACTGACGAAAGGAAACACCATGTTCCGCAACGCCGACCTGGCCCTGCGGCTCGCGAACGATCGGATCGCTCGCGAACACCGCTCCGCCGCGGAGGCGCGACTGGCCGATGAGGCCCGTCGCCGCCACCGTCTCCCGCTCCGCCTCCGCGCGGCTCGCCAGCTGATCCAGCTTGGTGAGCGCCTCGAGTCGGAGCCCGCTCTTCGACCCGCCCGGTCCCGCTAGGGCCCGGGCGGGCCATCACCCGAAAGGCACGTCCGATGACGCTCCTGACCCACGAACTGAAGGCCTCGTACGCCTTCATCGAACGTAACTTCTTCCTGACCCGGCGCTACTGGGGCTGGGAGCTCGCGTTCCTGGTCTACTCGGCCGCGGGCGCGCTCTCGATCTCCCTGATCGGCGCCGAGTCGGGCAATCCCCGCCTGCTCCTGACCCTGATCGTCGGGGCCATCTTCTGGAACTACCTCTCGGTGGTCTTCAGCTGGATCGCCGAAACGATCGCGGTGGAGCGCTGGGAGGGCACGCTCGAGTACACGATGATGGCGCCCGTCCATCGTTCCACCCAGCTCCTGGGCTCGGTGGCCTATGCGATGGCCTATGGCGTCATCCATACGATCGCGATCCTCATCGCGATGCTCCTGTTCTTCCCGGATCTGGCCGCGGCGAACGCGAATCCACTCACGGTCGTCGTGTTCATGGTCCTCGGCTCGTTCAGCTTCGTCGGCATCGCGATGCTCGCCGCGATCCTGCCGCTGCTGTACGTCGAGCGAGGCGCCCAGATGACGTTCGTCCTGCAGTCGGTGCTGCTCCTGGTGAGCGGCGTCTACTACTCGATCGACGTCCTGCCGGGCTGGATGCAGGTGCTCTCTCGCCTGTCGCCGGCGACGTACGCGATCGACGGGGTGCGCCGTGGACTGATCGACGGCGTGCCGATCGGTGATCTTCTCGGCGACGCGTGGCCGCTCGTGGTCATGGGGATCGTCATGATCCCCGTGGGCCTCTGGGCGTTCGGCCGGGCCGAGCAGTACGCCAAGCGAACCGGCAAGTTGAAGCGGGTGGGCTGACATGGCTTCGAAGCTCGCGAACCCGAACCTCGTCCTCCGGGCCTATCGGGGCCCGGAGGACCATCCGGCCATGAACGCTGTCGCAAACGCCGTGCGCGCGTTCAATGGCGACGCGGAGCTCGGCACGGTGGCCGACATGGACAACCACTATGCCCACCTTGAGCACGCCGACCTCCCCAGGGATTGCGTTCTGGTCGAGATCGGCGACAAGGTCGTGGCCTATGGGCGGGCCTCGTGGAATGCCCTGGCCAACGGTGAAGGCCAGGCGGACGGGATCCTCAACATCGATCCTGCCCATCGGGGGATTGGCATCGAGGAACTGCTGGTCGACCACGCGATTCGGCGGGCCACGGAGATCATCGCGGCCCGGGGGCAAGTCGTCCGGACGCGAATCATCCTCTTCGTCACCGGCAACGACGGTGACCAGCGGCGTGTCGCCGAGGGACGCGGCTTCGGCATCGTCCGAAGCTTCGCACAGCTCGTCAGGCCGTCCCTGGACCATATCCCCGAGGTCGCCCTGCCGCCAGGGTTCGAGATCCGGCCGATCGATCCCCATGACCCTGCCATGCATCGCCGCGTCTTCGACGCCGATGCCCGGGCCTTCGCCGATTCGTATGGCCAGCAGGCGCCGTCGGATGCGGAGTTCGACGAGTTCATCCACATGCCGACGTTCGATCCCACGCTCTGGCGCGTCGCGTTCCACGGCGAGGACATTGCCGGGCAGGTGCTCTCGTATATGGGCGAGGCGCCCGCTCCCGATGGGTCGCTGATCGGCTGGACGGAGGCGATCTCGGTCCAGCCCGAGTTCCGTCGTCGAGGACTTGCGCGGGCCCTGCTCGTCGCGAGCCTGCGGGCGGTTCGTGACGCCGGAGCGACGGCGGCCGGCCTCGGCGTGGACCTCCAGAACCCGAACCAGGCTCGAGCGCTGTACGAGAGCCTCGGGTTCAGGATCGTCTCGGTCGTTCACGAATACGAGGCAGGGCCATTCGAGCCGGGTTCCGTCCCGGACCTGCCGACGGCGGCCCCGAGATGAGCCCGATGGACGCCCTTGCGGCGATCGGCTGGGACCCGGCCTTTGCGGCCGGCTTCGGTCGGCACGCCGCCGCGGGGCACGTGCCCGCGCGCGTCGTCGCGGAGGAGCGCGGTTCGTTCACGGTGCATGACGGCATGACCACGCGACCGGCGGCGGTCTCGGGCCGGCTCCGGCATGAATCGAACGGCGACGCCCTCGCCTTTCCGGCCGTCGGCGACTGGGTGGCCATGGCCCGCACCGACGACGGCGGGCGATCGACGATCCACGCGGTCCTCGAGCGCCGCTCCGTCCTCGTGCGGCGGGCGCCGACCGACCACCGGACCGTTGCCCAGATCATCGCCGCGAACGTCGACGTCGTGTTCATCGTGAGCTCGCTCAACGACGAACTCAACCTGCGCCGGCTCGAACGCTACCTGGCGGTTGCCTGGGAATCGGGCGGCCTGCCGGTCATCGTCCTGTCGAAGGCCGACCTCGACGACGATCGGGATGGCCACCGGTCGATGGTCGAGGCGGTGGCGCCGGGCGTGGAGGTGATCGTCGCCTCCGCCCTCGCCGGCGAGGGCATGGAAGCCGTTCTGGCGCATCTCTCGCCAGGCCGGACGGTTGCCTTCATCGGGTCATCCGGGGTCGGCAAGTCCACCCTGGTCAATGCCCTCGCGGGCCGGGAGCTCATGACGACGTCGGGGATTCGCGAGGATGACGCCCGTGGTCACCACACCACGACCCGTCGCCAGCTCGTCCCGCTCGCAACGGGCCTGGTGATCGACACGCCCGGGATGCGTGAGCTGGCCCTCCTCGACGGCGAGGGCCTGGCCAGCGCCTTCGATGACATCGACCAGCTCGCCACGACCTGCCGGTTCAGCGACTGCGGGCATCGCTCCGAGCCCGGATGCGCCATTCGCGCCGCCGTGGCCGATGGATCGCTGGATGCCGATCGGCTGGACGCCTTCGAACGGCTCCAGCGCGAGGCACGCCGATCCGAACGCGCGAACGATGTCGTGGCTCGACAGGCCGAGCGACGCAAGTGGACGTTGATCTCGAAGAGCGTGAACCGCCACATGCGCGAGAAGTATGGGGACGAGCGATGAGTCAGCCCAGGCGCGCCCTTGATCACGGGTCGATCGAGCTCGAGGGCATGCCGGACATCGTGGGGCTCTCGGTCCGCGCGTTCGATCCCGACCGGGACTACCCGGCGATGGCCGACCTCATCGAGCGGGTGAACACCCATGACGGTGTGGACTGGCTTCCGTCGGTCGAGGCGCTGGTGAACGAGTGGACGCACACAGACGGCTTCGATCCAGTCTCGGACGTGCTGGTCGCAGAGTTCGACCGGGCGCTGGTCGCATCCGTGGACCTCACGTGGCGCGTCCGTGGCGGATCGGTTCACCAGGGCGTCACCGTGCTGGTGGCGCCGGACCTGCGCGGACGCGGCATTGGCACGGCGCTCCGACGGTGGGCCGAATCGAAGGCGATGCGCGAACTCGCCGACGGTGGTCGTGGCGCCGACCTCGGGCTGCCGCACGTGTTCGCGGGTTGGGCCGAGCTCGAGATCCCCGAGGTCCTCCCATGGGCCACCGCGGCCGGCTATCACGTGGATGGATACGGCGTGATGATGACCCGTCCCCTGTCCGAGCCGATCGCCCCGGTTGCGCTGCCCGAGGGACTCGAGCTGCGACCCGTCCGGGTCGAGGATCATCGGGCGATCTGGGACGCCGACGTGGAGGCGTTCCAGGACCATCGGGATCCGGACCTGAGGACCGACGCGGACTACGAGGGCTTCTTCGCCCAGCCCGACCTCGATACCGCGCTCTGGCTGGTGGCCTGGGATGGAGACCGGGTGGCCGGATCGGTCCTCAACTTCGTGTTCGCCAGGGAGAACGAGCGCCTCGGCGTCAGGCGCGGTTGGCTCGAGCATGTGTCCGTTCGGCGGCCGTGGCGGCGGCGCGGGCTGGCCAGCGCGCTGATCACGATGTCGTTGGAGCTCCTGCGGGACCTCGGCCTGGAGGAGGCAGCCCTCGGGGCGGATGCCGAGAACCTGACCGGTGCCGTGCGCCTGTACGAGGCGCACGGGTTCCGCCGGGTCCGGACCGCGGCGCGCTATCGCAAGGCGATCGCCGGGTTCGAGGCACCGGTCGGCGACGCGCCCAGGCAGGTCGCGCCGATGCCCGCGTCAGGGGACGCCTAGAGGAGCAGCCGCCGCTCGCGCGCGACCATCTCGAGCCACGGCCGCTCGGCGCCGATGGTGGTCGATCGGCCATGGCCGGGCAGGACTTCGAGCGGGTCGTCGAACGTCGCCAGCCGGGCGAGCGATTCGACCATCAGCTCCGGCGAGGCACCGGGCAGGTCCACCCTCCCCCACCCGCCGGCAAAGAGCGTGTCGCCGCTGAACAGCAGCCCGTCGTCGGCCGACCAGAGGCAGACCGAGCCCTCGGTGTGTCCGGGCGTGTGCAGGACCGTGAGCCGGATCTCGCCAAATCGGATCTCGCCCCCTTCCGCCAGGTCCACGGCGGGAACGCAGGGCGGGATCTCGAACGGTGCCCAGAGCGGCTGGGGGTCGGTGAGGCGGTGGGCGTCCAGGGCGTGGACGGCGATCGGGGCACCGGTCGCATCCGCAACGGCCGCGTTGTCACCGAAGTGATCCCAGTGGCCGTGGGTCGTCACGATCAGCTTCAGCGTCCAGCGCCGCTCGCGCAACGTGTCGCTGATCCAGGCGAGCGACGGGATCGCCGTGTCGATCGCGATGGCCTCGCGAGTCCGCTCGTCGGCCAGGAGATGGACGTTCGTGCCGGCCGGTCCGATCAGCCGATGGACGCGGTCCAATCAGCCCTCGGCAACGATCTTCGCGCGCATGCAGTCGAAGGTCTGACCGATCATCTTGTTCGCCGTGCTGTCGATCAGTCGAGCGCCGACGCTGGCGATCATCCCGCTGATGTTGACCTCCGCGGCCCACAGCATGGTCGTGGTGCCGGGCTCGGGCCCGTCCACGAGGTTGATCCGCCCGAGCGCATCGACGGCGCTTCCCGGCGCCTGGCCGCGGGCCTTGATGACGGCCATGTCCGGCGGCTGCTGCTCGGCGATCTCGAGATCGACGACGAACCGTGCGGTGATGAACCCGACCCCGACCTTCGCTCGGGCCCTGAAGTGGGTCGGATCCACGACCTCGATCGATTCGACGCCGGGGCCACACGAGCCAACCCGGTTCGGGTCGGTCACGAACGCGAACACGTGCTCACGGGTGGCCTGGATGTCGACGGCGCCTGAGAACTCCATGCCATGGCCTCCGGTTACGCGCCAACGCCTTCGAGGCCGGTCGGTCGGCCGATCATGCCGGTTGGTTCGACGGACCCGATGATACCGGGGCTGGTGCGAAGGGCCCCGGGACGAAGGCAACCGGATCGTGGATGAACCGGGTGCGACAGCTCATCGCACAGAAGGCGTAGACGATTCCGAGGTGCTCCGCCAGGTGCCGGACGTCCTTGCGGTCGACCGTCATGCCGCACACCGGATCGAGCAGGACGATGTCGTCGGCGATGGGCGCATCCGGCTCCACCGAGCCGGCCTGTCCGGCAAGCGTTGCCGGTCCGGGTGCCGCCACGAAGGAGGCTCGACCGCGCCGGACCTGCACCAGTTCGGCGAGAATCGACAGGGCGACCTCGTCGGCGGTCTCGGCACCGAGATCCAGGCCGGCGGGCGCGCGCAGCGCCGCGATGCGCTCTTCGGCGAGGCCGGTCTCGTCCCGCAGCCACTGCCTGACGACGGCCGCGCGCGTCGGCGAGGCCACGAGACCGACGTAGGCGACGTCCCGGCGCAACGCCGCCAGCACCGCCTCTTCGTCCCAGATCCCCTGCGTCGCGACCACGACGAATGGCGGGGCCTCGAACTCGAGGACGTGGAGGTCCCGGTCTCCGAGGACCGCCTCGGCACCCGGGAATGCCTCGGGATCGGCGACCGGATCGAACAGCGTCACGTGCCAGCCGCTCGCCGCGCCCTGGGCGACGAGTGCGCCCGCGATGGGCGTGGTTCCGGCGATCCACAGGTGCGGCACGGGCAGATGAGGTTCCACGTAGATCTCCAGCGTGCCACCGGAGTGGCAGGTCATCACCAGTTCCACCACGCCGTCGGCCCGCCTGCCCTCGGCAGGCGAATCCTTCGAGAGCCGGAGCAGTCGCGGTTGACCGTCGGCCAGGGCACGGAGCGCCTCGCGGATCACGACGGGCTGGGCGCAGCTGCCGCCGACCCAGCCCTCGATCGTCCCATCCGGATGGATGATCCCCGACGCGCCGGGGCGTGCGGACGTCGGTCGTCGGACCGCCACCACCGTGGCGAAGGCGAACGTCCGGCCGTCGGCTTCCAGTTCCGCCGCGCGGGCGTGGATCGAACGGCCGGACGCCGGCATCAGGCGACGCCCTTCTCGTGCAGGATCGCCCAGATCTTCTGCGGGGTCAGCGGGATGTCGATGTTGCGAACCCCGAGATGCCAGAGCGCATCGACGACCGCGTTCGCGATCGCCGGAGGCGCGCCGACCGTGGCCGACTCGCCGACGCCCTTGGCGCCGATCGGGTGGTGGGGCGACGGGGTCATCGTCTTCCCGAGCTCCCAGCGAGGCGTTTCGACCGCCGTCGGGAGAAGGTAATCCATGAACGTTCCGGCCTGGTTGTTGCCGAGCTCGTCGTACGTGATCGATTCGAGTAGCGACGGCGCGAAGCCCATCGTCAGGCCGCCGTGGATCTGCCCGTCGACGATCATCGGATTGATGATGTTGCCGCAGTCATCGACCGCCACGAACCGACGGATCTTGACCTGTCCGGTGGCCTTGTCGATGTCGACCACGCAGATGTAGCTCCCGAACGGGAACGTCAGGTTCGGAGGATCGTAGTAATTGACGGCCTCGAGGCCCGCTTCCATCCCGGCGGGATGGTTCGTGTAGGCCGCGAAGCTGATTTCCTGGATCGTCTTGAATCGGTCGGGCGAACCCTTGACCGAGAACTTGCCGGGTTCCCACTCGAGGTCATCCTCGGCGCACTCGAGGAGGTGCGCCGCGATCTTCCGGGCCTTGTCCCGGATCTTGCGCGCCGCCATCGCCGTGGCAGCACCGGCGACCGGCGTCGATCGCGAGGCGTACGTCCCGAGCCCGTAGGGCGCCGTATCCGTGTCGCCGTACTCGATCTTGACGTCGGCGACGGGGAAGCCGAGTTCCTCGGCGATGATCTGGGCGAAGGTCGTCTCGTGACCCTGGCCCTGCGTCTGGACCCCGATTCGCGCCAGGACCTTGCCCGTGGGATGGACGCGGATCTCGCACGAATCGAACATCTTGATGCCGATGATGTCGAAGTCCTTCGACGGCCCGGCACCGACGATCTCGGTGAACGAACTGATCCCGATGCCCATCAATTCGCCCTTGGCGCGTTTCTCGGCCTGCTCCTTGCGGAGCTCGTCGTAGCCGATCATGTCCATCGCCTTCTGGAGGGCGGCACCGTAGTTGCCGGAGTCGTACTCCCAGCCGGTCGGCGTCTGGTACGGGAACTGCTCTGGCTGGATGAAGTTCTCCATCCGGAGCTGGGCCGGATCCACCCCGATCTCGTGGGCAAGGATGTCGACCATCCGCTCGATGGCGTGGACGGCCTCGGTCACCCGGAACGAGCACCGGTACGCCACGCCCCCGGGCGGCTTGTTGGTATAGACACC
>SCTE01000516.1 GCA_004298915.1 Chloroflexota bacterium
CCAGGAAGTCGCCGTCGTTATCCTCGAGGGCACCGTCTCGATCACGGCCGGCAGTCGATCCTTTCCCCACGTCGGGAGCCGCGCCTCCGTCTTCGAGCCCATCCCTCCGCCGGTGCTCCTGGTGGAACCGGGCGCGGCCATCGACGTGACCGCGCGGACGCGAGCCACGATCGGCATTGCGGGCGCTCCGGGAGGCACCACGCGGACGACACGGCTGATCGAGCCGGCCGACATCCGGGTCGAGGCTCGCGGCAGCGGTCAGACGGCCCGGACCGTCCACCACCTGCTGCCACCCGAGGCAGAGGCGGGTCGCCTGATCGTCGTCGAGGTCCTGACCGCCGGCGGGAACTGGTCGAGCTATCCACCCCACAAGCACGACACGGACGATCCGCCCCGCGAGTGCCTCCTCGAGGAGCTGTACTACTACCGATTCAGGCAACAGCAGGGATTCGCATTCCAGCGTGTCTACAGCGCGGATCGTGCCCTGGACGAAGCCCTCACCCCGATGCACGGCGACGCCGTCCTGGTGCCTCGCGGCTACCATCCCGTCGGCGTTCCGGCGGGCTACGACTGCTACTACCTCAACGTGATGGCCGGCCCGATCCGCGAGTGGCGGTTCACCCTCGACCCGGACCATGCGTGGCTCATGGACTGGAGTCCCGATGCCCAGCGCTGAATCCACGCCGCGCCCCGGCGACGCCGCGACCGTCGACGAGAGCCCGTTGGCGTTGATGGCTCGGACGACCCCGACCCAGTACTGGAACGATTCCTGCGCGGTCGCCGAACTCCGGTACGCGATCGATCGCGGCGCCGTCGGTGCGACCTCAAATCCGACGATCGTCGGCGAGGTACTCAGGAAGGAGCAGGACGTCTGGCATTCGCGGATCCGGGCCATCGCCCGTGAACGCCCGCACGCCACGGATCTCGACGTGACCTGGCAGGTGATCGAGGAGATGGCGGCCCGCGGCGCAGCGCTCCTCGAGCCGATCTACCGCGATGCGGCGGGGAAGCACGGACGGCTCTCGATCCAGACCGACCCGACCTGGTTTCGGGATGCCGATCGCATGCTCGAACAGGGACGTCGGTTTGACGCGCTCGGCCCGAACATGCAGGTCAAGTTTCCGGCGACGGCGGCCGGGCTGGTGGCCATCGAGCAGGCGACGTTCTTCGGGATCTCGATCAACGCCACGGTCTCGTTCACCGTTCCCCAGGCGCTGGCCGTCGGCGATGCCGTCGAACGGGGCCTCAGCCGGCGCGAGGCCGCCGGTTTCGACATCTCGCGGATGAGCCCGGTCTGCACCCTGATGATCGGCCGGCTCGATGACTGGATGAAGGCGATCGCGGAGCGCGATGACATCGCCCTGGATCCGGCCGCGGCGAACTGGGCGGGCCTCGCGGTCTTCAAGCGGGCCGCCGCGATCTACCGTGAGCGGGGCTACCGGACGCGACCCCTTGCGGCGGCCTACCGGCACCTGCTCCACTGGACCGAGCTGATCGGCGGCGATGTCAGCCTGACGATGCCCCATCAGTGGCAGCGTCGGTTCAACGCCACGACCGGCGAGGTCCGACCGCGGTTCGACGACCCGGTCCCGGGAACCTACGTGGACGAGCTCCTGGCCCGGATTCCCGATTTCCGACGCGCGTTCGAGCCGCACGGTCTGGCCATCGAGGAGTTCGATACGTACGGAGCCACCGTTCGCACCCTGCGAGGCTTCATCGGTTCGTACTGGGACCTCGTGCGCACAGTCGACGAGGTTCTGTTGCCCAACCCTGACGTCGCGTGATCGGCCCGCGCCCGCGGCTCGACGTACGCACCACCAGTTGTCATGCCGGACACTCGCGAGTGCTCGACTCCTACGGGAAGATGCCCGCCTTGTAGTCGGCCAGGATCTCTGCGGCTGCCCGCGCACCCGTTTCGACGGCGCCGTTGAGGTACCCCTGGAAGTCCTGGGAGGTGTGCTCGCCGGCGAAATGGACGTTGCCCTGGCGCTCCTTCTCGACGCCCGAGAAGCCCGTGTACTGGCCGACCTTCCAGTAGGAGTAGGAACCCTTCGTCCAAGGGTAGGCGGCCCAGTAGTCGATGGTTGCTCGGCCCTGGAGGTACTTGCCGCTGATTCCTGGCAGCACCGGCTCGATCTGGGCGAGGAACGACCTGGCGCGTGAATCCGGCGTCCCGGTCCCGAAGCTCGCCCCGACGTTGCCACCGGTGTAGTCCACGAGAATTCCGGAGGCCCCTGGCTGTGACCGTGTCACCTCCCAGGTGTTCTGGTATCCGGTGTCTGCATAGGTATTGCCGTTGTTGCCGAGGCCATACCAGTGGCGGTCCCGGAACTGGACATGGAGCTTCGAATTCGTGCCCATCGGCAGGTTCTGGATCGCGGTGTTCTTGAGCGCGCTGAAGCCCGCCTTGTTGGTGGTCATCGACTTGACCATCGAGAAGGGGACGGCCAACACCACCCGATCCACCATGGTCGCCCTTGTCTGGCCCTTGAACGAGAGGCTGTAGGAACCGTCGCCGTTGCGGGCGACGCCGGTCACCTCGGTCCCGTACGCGATCTGGCTGCCGAGGAGGCTCGCCAGCGCCTGGGGGATCTGGTCGTTGCCGCCGCGCACGTGGTACTTCTCATTTGAAGGCCCGAAGATTCGCAGCTGGCCTTGCCCCGAATAGGCGAGCAGGTAGAGCAGGTTCAGCGAGCTCTGGATGGAGCACTCGCCGCCATATTCGATGTTGTACGCCACGTCCAGGAGTTGGCCGAGCTTGGACTGCATGCCGGGCCCGACGTCGTAGCCGCGGGCGCTGGCCGGCACGTAGGCGTTGATCCAGTCCGTGATCGACATCAGGTCGAGCTGGCGCCCCCGGGTCGTGTAGGAGTTGTAGAGCGTCGGGTAGCTCGCCGCTGAGACGTCGCTGTGAAGCTGCTGCCAGATGTCCTTCAGGTCGGCCGTGGCGTTGGCAAAGCTGTACGAGCCGCCATCGAAGTAGAAGAAGTCCTCGGTCCCGTTGGGTTGCGCCGAGAGGAGATTGTCGAGCGGGTATCCGAGCTCCTGGGCCAGCTGGCGGATCGCCGCGTGGTTCTGGTCGATCAGCTCGCCACCATGCTCGGCGATCTGGCCGTCGGCAAAGGCGCCGCGGATCGTCCAGCATCGTCCGCCAGGTCGATTCGAGGCCTCGTAGACGGTCGCGCCGTAGCCGGCCTGCTTGAGGCGGTAGGCGCAGGTCAGGCCTGCCAGGCCGGCTCCGACGACGGCGATGCGCGGCGAGCTCGCGGCCGCTCGGACCGGCTGAACCCTGGCACCCGCGAGCGCGGCCGCGCCGAGAACGCCGGCCAGGCCGCCTCTGCGCAGCACGTCGCGCCGCGAGATGCGCTCCGTGAAGACGCGATCGATGGGAACGTCCCGCTCCCAGGACTCCCGGGCCACGGAAGCGGCTTCAGCCAGCTTCGCGGCCAGCGGCGTTCGAGCCATGCGCTCCTCCAGTCAAAGCCAGCCCCGAGCACCCACCGTAGTCAACGCCATTGCCGATCACGATGCAAGGGTGTAGCGCGGCGCGGCGCGGGTGACACCGCGAAGCGTCGAGTGGTTCAGGGTGCCTTACGTTTCGTGGGCCGGTGTGGCGGCCCGCGGTCTCGTCAGGTGCAATCGCCCGTGATGACGGGCCCATCCCGCGCGACAGGCATGGATCACCCACATCCATCGCTCGGACCAAGGCCTCGCCGGATTTGATCCCTCGGCCGGTGACGCTCGGCCTGCACCACGTGCTAGCGTCGCGGTGATGCGCAAGGAGCTGTCGTTCCGGGCCGCCGCTGCCGCCGTGATCGGTTTCGCGATCGCGATGGCCTACCTCGAATCGGCGGTCGTGGTCTACCTCCAGGGGGCGCTCGACGGGCGCGTCGGCGAGATCTTTCCGCTGCGACCGGAGCTTGCCGTCGGGGACTACATCCTGATCGAGGTCGGTCGAGAGGTCGCGACGATCGTCATGATCGGCGCCGTCGGGTTGCTCGTCGGTCGCTCGAGCCTGGAACGCCTGGCCTGGGCTGCCGTCGTGTTCGGGGCGTGGGACATCGGGTATTACGCGTGGCTCCAGGTCTTCAGCGGCTGGCCGGGATCCCTCGCGACGACCGACCTGCTGTTCCTCATCCCGCTTCCATGGGTCGGGCCGGTCTGGTCGCCGATCGCCGTGAGCGTTGCGCTCGTGGGTGCCGGCCTGACCGCCGCCGCGCGGCTGCATTCCGGCGCCTCCCTCACCGTTGCGCGACGTCATTGGCTCGCGGGTCTCGGCGGCGGGTTCCTGGTCATCCTCTCCTGGACGATCGATTCGGGCAGGCTGCTCGATGGCACCCTGCCCGGACCGTTCCCGTGGCCGATCTTCGTGATCGGCCTCGGCCTCGCGCTCGCCGCTGCGGTCGACGTGTTCCGGACCCGGGCCGGAACGACGCGGCCTCAGCCGATCACGTAGACCACGGCCACCGTTACGGTCACCTCGTTCGTGCCCGGCTGGACCGGCGTCGCGAGATCGCGGACGGCCGCGCCGGCCTGGGCCCCGTAGTACATGGGGTAGGGAACCGGTGCGACGGTCTCGTTGATCGAGGCGACCCCGGTGATCGTGACGCCCGCTGCGGACGCGAGGGTCTGGGCCTTCGACTTCGCCTCGGCCATGGCCGCCTCCCGGGCCTGGCGCTCGGCCGCGACCTGATTGTCGACGCGGAACGAGACACCATCGAGCGTCGTCGCGCCCGCCCCCAACGCTCCGTCGATCGCGTCCCCGACGATATCGAGGCTGCGGATCGTCACGGCGATGCCGTTGGACAGGTTGTAGCCCGTCAGTCGAGGCGCGCTCCCGTTCGACGAATAGTCGTACACCGGCTGGAGCGACAGGATCGTCGTCTGGATGTCCTTGTCCGCGATGCCCAGCTTCTTCAGGCTCGCGATGACGGCGGTCATCGCCGTGGCGTTGGCGGTCCGCGCTGCCTTCACGGTCTTCGCCGTGATCGACACGCCGAGGCGGAGATCCGCGATGTCCGGACTGATGACCACCCGGCCGGTTCCGCTGACGGCGATCGTGTGCTCGGGTGCGGCGGCCGGGTCGGCGGCCAGGATCGGTCGCGGGCCGAGGGCCGGCCCCGCGATCAGGGCCACGACGAGGCCCGTGGCGAGGCCGAGGCCCGCCCATCGAACGCGGGCGCTCGGAAGCGGGATGGACACGGTGATCGTTGACGGTGTCATCGAAGTCTCCAGTCAGATGCGATGCGGCGAACGGCGCCGCGTCCTGCCGAGACGCCCGGACTGGCGGCGCGGTTTCGTGCAGGCGACCGGCACTGACCGGGGTCGATTCCGCTCGTACTCATTCGTGGTTCTGATGACCGGCCACCAGGCCGCTCTTGAGGAGGACGTGTGATGGGCAACCCGATCGTGCATTTCGAGATCCGGTCCGTGGACCCCGATGCCAGCCGAGCGTTCTACGGCGAGCTATTCGGCTGGACCTACCCACCCGGCGGCTTTCCCGGCTACACGTACGTCGAGAGCGGCGTTCCGAGTGGCACCATTCCCGGCGGCATCAGCCCGCTCCAGGGCGGTGACGCGATGGTCACGGTCTTCGCCGGGGTCGCCAACGTGGCCGAGACGCTCGAGCGCGCCGTTGCGCTCGGGGGCCGGATCGTGCAACCGGCCACGAGTGTTCCGGGCGTCACGTTCGGGCTGTTCGCCGATCCGCAGGGCCAGGTGGTCGGCGTGGCCTCCAACGACGCGATGTAGTCGCTTCGCGCTCGAACGCATCCGGGCGCCCGGCGCACTCCTCGGCATCGCGCGCGAGTGGGAGTGACGGGCGCCTCGGCATTCGGCGGACACCATAGGACCTTGGGGTCGGGTCCGGTGTGGGCCTCTTGGGTCGTGGTTCGGGGAACCCAGCCAGCCCACGATTGGCCTCCCAATGAACACCACGACGCAGATCTCGCGGACCGCCGGGCGGTCCCTCGACTCCCGGTTCGGACGCCACGCGCCGCACGGTCAATGGATGACCGCGCTGCTCACGGCGTCGATGCTCACGCTCCTGGGGGTCGCCCCGATCGCGGCGGCGTCAGAGGCGATGGCGCCGGCGTGCTCGAGCGTGAACCTGCGAGCGAGTACCTCGACGAGCTCCTCGATCAAGGCATCGCTGTCTCTCGGCAACATCCTGACGGTCTCCGGGACCGTGAGCGGTTCCTCGTGGGGGACGTCGTGTCCGACCTGGAAGTCCGGGTCGAGCTGGTACACCGTGACGTACGTGAACGGCCGCTCGGTCTCGTCGCTGTACGGGATCGCGGTGGTCTACGCCGCGACCGGCGTGCTGATCCCGGCTGCCCCGCCCGTGCCCACGGCCTCGCCGACTCCCACCCCGACCCCGACCCCGACCACGGCCGTCACACCTGCTCCATCGATCGCGCCGGTCCCGACCCTCGGGGCCACGCCGGGGCCGTCAGCCTCCCCTGGTCCCGCGGGCGCCTCGTACGTTCCCGCCTGCGCAGGGGTCAACCTTCGAACCAGCCCCTCGACCAGCGCATCGGTCAAGACGTCGCTGTCCCTGGCCAATGCCGTGGCCGTGTCAGCGACGGTCACCGGAACCTCGTGGGGGACGAGCTGCCCGGGTTGGAAGTCCGGCTCGAGTTGGTACCGGGTCACCCACGTGAATGGCCAGCCGGTCTCGGCCATCTACGGCGTCGCTGCCCTGTATGCGGCGACCGGCGTCCTCAAGGCCGGTCCTCCGGTCGCGACAACGCCGCCGCCGACGCCGACGTCGACACCGGCACCGGCGCCGACCGTGACGGCCGCACCCACGCCGACCCCGTCGCCCTCGCCGACCTCGACCTCGACCCCGACACCGACGACGGCCACCTCACCGACCGGCACGGTGCTTGTCCCTGGCTGCGACGGGATCAACGTTCGGACCGGGGCGGCCACGACCGCCAGCGCCAAGGTCAAGCTCGATCGCTCCAGCACGGTGACCGTCACCGGGACGACGACGGGTGGCCCGTGGTCGGCCACCTGCCCGGCGAGCCGATCCGGATCCGGCTGGTACGTGATCAGCCAGGTCAACGGCCAGCCCGTCTCCGCTGCGTACGGCGTTTCCGCGCTCTATGCGGCGACGGGGGTTCTCGTGGCCCCGACGACATCGTCCGGCGGCAGCCTGACCACGCTCGGCACGTCGACCGCCTTCTTTGGGCGCGGATTCGGGCACGGGGTCGGGCTGTCCCAGTACGGCGCCCGCGGACGTGCCCTGGCCGGCCAGTCGGCGGCCGAGATCCTGGCCCACTACTACACGGGGACGACGATCGGCACGATTGCCACGGACACGCCCATCCGCGTCCTCCTCCTCGACGACTTCGCTCCCACCGCCGGCACCCCGCTCACGATCTACGGCCGGGGCGGCAGCTGGACAGTCGGTGGCATCGCCGACACCTTCCCGGCCGACGCCCGTCTGCGGCTCTTCCCGCCATCGGGTTCCAGCGGGTGGCGAACGGTCGTCGATTCGGCTGGTGGCCAGGTCCTGTTCGATGGCCCGGCGGCTGCCGACTTCCAGGTCACGCCGGCCACCGATGCGACGACCATCCAGCTCTTCTCGAAGCCGTCCACGAACGACCTGTACCGAGGCACCATCCGAATCAAGGTCTCGGGCTCGACCCTCGACGCGATCAATCTCCTGCCGCTCGAGACGTACCTGCGGGGGGTGGTCCCGTCCGAGATGCCGACCTCCTGGCCGCTCGAGGCGCGCATCTCCCAGACCATCGTCGCCCGGTCGTATGCGGCCTACCATCTCGTTGCCAGCGGTACGTATGACGTCTTCGACGACACGCGTTCCCAGGTCTACCTGGGCGTTCGGCGCGAACACCCCGACGCCGACGCCGTCATCCTCGCCACGGCCGGGCAGGTCGTGCGGAGCGGATCGTCGATCGCGAACACGCTCTTCCACTCGACCGCCGGCGGCTGGACCGAGAACAACGAGAACGTCTACGTGTCGGCCACCGGCGCCAAGGTAGCCGGGGTCTACGGCTACCTGCGGGGATCATCGGACCGCGACCCGTCGGGTGCCTCGTATGACGCCGCCGCGCCGTTCGCCACGTG
>SCTE01000517.1 GCA_004298915.1 Chloroflexota bacterium
CGCTGGTGCAGCTCGTCGCGTCGCGCATGACCATGCCGCCGGCCAGCGCGAACGGAACGGACGACGCGAACGTCAAGACCCAGCGCCAGATGGCGATCTTCCTGCCGTTCATCTCCCTGATCTACGGCAGCATCCTCCCGGCCGGGCTGTTCCTCTACTGGATCGGCTCGACCCTGTTCTCTATCGGACAGCAGTACCTGATCATCGGCTGGGGTGGGATGTTCCCCATCTTCGGCTGGACCCCCGGCTTTGCCGTCGGGCACGAACCGCGCTTCCCGGTTGCCGCTGCCGCGGCACCGAACGAAATCTCGCGCCAGGCCGGTACCACGGCGCGATCCACCACCGAACGATCGCAACTCGATCGATCCGCGTCTGCGGCGGCAACCGTCCGCCAGCGCGGTCGGCAGGGGCGACGAGGGAGACGACGATGACACGGAGCACACGAACGTCATGAGTGCCTACCGCGAATTTACCGGGAAGAGCGTCGAGGAGGCCCTTCGCCTCGCCCGTGAGGCGTTTGGCGCGGGCCTCGACGACCTCGATTTCGAAATCCTTACGCCCGGCAGCCGGGGCGTGCTGGGGATGGGCGCCGAGCCGGCACGCATCCTCGCGGCGCCGCGCTCCGAGCTGGGTGGCGCGGCCCCGAAGCGAGAAGCGGCCTCGGCGCGCCCGCTGCCCGCTCCCCCGCCTCGCGAGGATCGTGGTGAGCGCCCGCCCTTCGAGCGTGGCGGGGACCGGCCCCGGCGCGACGACGGCCCGCGCCGCGATGACCGCGGCCCGCGGCGCGACGCCGGCGACCGACCACCGCGCCGCGAGGCCACCGATGATCGGGGCCCTCGACGCGATGTGCCGTCGGCAGGAGGTGCGCCCGAGTTCGAAGGGCGCCCGCCGCGCCGCGACGATCGACCCCGCCGTGACGATCGACCCCGCCGTGACGACCGCGGCCCGCGCGATGACCGCGGTCCACGCCCGCCTCGACGTGACGGCGACCTGACGGCAGCCGAAGCCGCCGAAGTCAATGCCCTGCGCGGTTCCGTCGCGGTGGAGCGCGCCGAGCTCGAGGCCGCGGAAGCGTCGCCGGAAGCTCTCGCCGCCGGCAAGGTGATTCTCGAGAAGCTGCTCGACCTGATGGGGTTCAAGGTCACCGTGACGGTCGAGTCGTCCGAGACGAGCCGGCTCAACGTGACCGGGGACGACGACGAGCGCGAGGCGCTGGGAGCCCTCATCGGCCGCAAGGGCGAGCGTCTCAGCGCGCTCCAGCACGTGGTCAACCTCATGCTCTCGCGCGAGATGGGAACCTGGACCCGGATCCTCGTCGATGTCGAGGACTATCGAGGTCGCCGGGAGCGCCAGCTCCGGGAGATCGCCGAGCGAGCCGCCCAGCGGGTGATCGAGACCGGGAAGATGCTCCAGCTCGAGGCCATGCCGGCCCTCGAACGTCGATGGGTGCACCTTGCGCTCAGGAATCACCCGGATGTGGTGACCCAGTCGATCGGCGAGGAGCCCAACCGGCGGATCATCGTCCTGCCCCGCTTGGGTTGAAGCTCGCGCCCACCGGCCGCGATTGACCGTACCCGGTAGGATGGCTGCTCGTCACGTACGATCGACCGCGTGCGTCACCAGCTGAACCGCACTGGCGGCCAACAACGCGCGCAGTCGCTCAGACTCTCGGGGATGACACAACCACATGGATGATCAGGACATCAGCGGCGACGCCGTGACCGATGCAGGCGCTGAGTTGCAGCCGGAACGCACCCAGGAACCGCTGGACGTCCCACCGGCGGACGATGATCAGCCGATCACTCTGCCGAAGCGCAACCGACGACGCTCCGTGACCCGCTTCCTCGTCGCGTTCATGTTCGGCCTGCTCGCAGTCCTGACCGTGTCGGCCGGGGCCCTGGCCGCGTACGAGTCGTCCAATGTGGGCCGGATCCTTCCGGGCGTGCACGCCGGGTCCGTCGACCTGTCGGGCCTCACCCCCGCCGCTGCAGCCGCCAGGCTCAGGACCGCCTACGCCTCCTTCGGTGACGGGACGCTCGTTCTCACGGCCGCCGGCGTGGAACGGAACGTGACCTACGCCGACCTCGGCCGGCGGGTCGATGCCGACGGGATCGTGGCCCTGGCCATGAGCGTCGGCCGCGAGGGCCCGGTCATCGAACGGATTGCCTCGAACATCCGGATGTTTGTCCGGGGAACGGACATCACGCCCTTCGCGATCCTCGAGCGCGCCGCTCTGCGCCATGAGATCGCTTCCCTCGCCGCCGAGGTCGCGCTGGCACCCAGCGACGCCACCGTGACGCTCGGTGCGGCCGGCTTCGAGTTGACCCCCGGCAAGGACGGGCGGATCGCCGATGTCGACGCGGCGATGGCCGTCGCCGAGCAGCAGCTCCTCGTCGCGACGCCGTCGCCGTCGCCGCGCGTCGACCTGCCGATCTCGATCATCGAGCCCGACGTCACGACCGCCGAGGCAACGGC
>SCTE01000518.1 GCA_004298915.1 Chloroflexota bacterium
CCGACTGCTCGACGATGCTGACGTGTTTCCGGACCTCGACGCCACCCTCCGTCGGCGCTTTCCGGATGAGCCGTACCGCCGTCGGTTCGGGGCGATCGCGGAGCGCCTTCGCCGGACTCGACATCACCTGACCGGCGACCCAGGGCCGACCGGAGGCCGATACGACGGGCCGGCGGAGCTCCTCGACGACCTCGCGGTCATTCAGCGAGCGCTCGTCGCCGATGGCCTGGCGAGGGTGGCCACCGGGAGCGTCCAGGACTTTCGATGGCAGGTCGAGACCTTCGGATTCCACCTCGCCGAGCTCGAGGTGCGCCAGCATGCCGCGGTCCATCGAGCCGCCGCTGCCGCCCTTGCCGCCGCATCGGCACAGGGGATCCCGACCCGCCCGGACGCCGAGGTCGGTGTCGGCGTCACCCTTGGGGAGGTCCTCGAGACGTTCCGCGCGATCGACCGGGTCCGCAAGCGATTCGGCGCGGCCGCAGCGGGCAGGGTCGTCGTCAGCTTCACCGAGCGGGTGGCCGACGTCACGGACGTCCTGGACCTTGCCGAGGTCGCGATCGGCCCCGCCGCCCGGGACATCGATGTCGTCCCGCTGTTCGAATCGGCGGTCGCACTCGAATCCGCGGACGGTGTCCTGGGGCCGATCCTCGCCGATGGCCGATACCGCCGGCACCTCGAGGGCCGGGGCAATCGCCAGGAGGTCATGCTCGGCTACTCCGATTCGAACAAGGAATCGGGTTTCCTCGCCGCCAACTGGCAGCTCCATCGGGCCCAGGCCGCGCTCGTCGCGGTCGCCGATGCGGCCGGCGTGGAGCTCACGATCTTCCATGGCCGCGGCGGCACGGTCGGCCGCGGCGGCGGCCGCCTCGACCGAGCGGTCCTCGGCCAGCCGCGCGGCACGGTTCGCGGCCGGCTCAAGGTCACCGAGCAGGGCGAGGTTGTCGCCTCGCGCTACGGCAACCCGGCAATCGCGCTGCGACACCTCGAGCTGCTGGCCGGGGCCGTGATCATCGCGGACGCGGAGGATCGAGCGGGTCCCGGTGCGCTGGGCGATGGCTCGCGCATCTCGAAGGACGACCCAGGTCAGCGTTCGTCGTCGGGTCAGGTCACCGCAGTCGACCACGGCCTGATGGATCGGCTCGCCACGGCCTCAGCGGCCGCCTACCGCTCCCTCGTCTACGACGACCCGGGGTTCGCGGCGTTCTTCCGCCAGCTGACCCCGATCGACGTCCTGACCACGATGCGCCTGGGGTCCCGGCCGGCGTCGCGGTCCTCGCGGCATGCCGACGACGAGTTTGGAATCGAACGCTTGCGGGCGATCCCGTGGGGGTTCGCCTGGGCCCAGGCGCGCGTCGAGGTCCCCGGCTGGTACGGATTGGGGACGGCCGTGGACACGCTGGTCCGCGACGAGGGCCCGGCAGCGCTCGAGCGCCTCGGGGTTCTCTACCGGTCGTGGCCGTACCTGACCGCTGTCATCGACCATGCCGAGCTCGCGATCGCCCGGTCCGACTTCGGGGTCGCGCGACGGTACGCAGCGTTTGCCAGGGCCGATGGCGACGCCGAGCGATGGCGTCGGATCGAGGACGAGTACGCCCGGACGGCCGAGGTCATCCTCGCGATCACGGGTCGCTCCCGGCTCCTGGCTACGAGCCCGGCCATCGCGCGTGCCATCGCCCTGCGCAACCCCGACATCGACACGCTATCGGAGCTCCAGGTCGGCCGGCTCGCGCGCCTGCGGTCGCTGCCGGCTGATGCCCCGGGGCGAGCGGACCTGGAGCGCCTCGTCCGATTGACCGTGAGCGGGATCGCCGCCGGCCTCCAGGTGACGGGCTGACCGATCCCGTCGTGGGTGCCGGGATCGCGTGGCCTGGCCCGCGCCTCCAGCGGCGATCAGCCCAGGCGATGGACGAGGGCGTCAGCGAGCCTCGCGTAGTCGTCGATCTCGTTGTACTGCTGGGCCGAGATCCGGACCACGACCGCGCTCGGTGGCGCCGATGCGTCCCGGCGGCCCGCGGGAACCGGGAACGGGGAGATCGGGACCTCGATCCGATCTTCATCAATCAGCGCTCGCTTCAAGGCGCGTGCCGCCTCATCGCTCGGCGTCATCGGCAACGGGATCGTGGCCATCGACCCGTGCATCGACTCCGGGGTCCTTGGGGTGACGCCAAGGGCATCGGCGATCAGCCTCCGACCGTCGATCGCCAGCTGGTGGTTCTGGCCCATCAGTCCCGGCCATCCGTTCGGATGCAGCCCGCGGATCGTGGAGATCGCCGCGGGGAGGGTCAGGTAGGACGTGGGGTCCGGCGTCCCGGTCCAGTCGAACTCCAGCCACAGGCGCGGGCGCCCCGAGCGCGGATCGTTCCAGCCGTGGCTGATGACCAGGGGTCGAATCCGGTCTCGGCGATCCGCCCGGACATGCAGCATGCCCGTGCCCTTCGGACCGCATAGCCACTTGTGGCCGTTGCCGGTCCAGTACGCCGCCCCGAGCGCCTCGACATCCACCGGCACCTGGCCCGGTGCATGGGCCGCATCGACCAGCGTATCGACGCCCCGATCGTCGAGCATGCGGACGATCTGCTCGATCGGCAGGATCGTCGCGGTCGGGCTCGTGATGTGACTGACCATGGCCAGCCGGGTGTTGGGCGTCACGGCTGCTCGGACGGCCTCGACGACCTCGTCCCCGGACGTGATCTCGGCGGGCAGCTGGACCGTGACGACCGTCGCCCCGGCGGCACGCGCCACCTCGGCAAGGGCGTTCAGCGTTGCGTTGTACTCATGATTCGTCGTCAGGAGTTCGTCGCCGGGCTCGAACCGGAGCGAGCGCAGGACGGTCGACACGCCGTTGGTGGCGTTCGGGACGAAGACGAGTCCGTCCGGATCGGCATTCAGGAACCGCGCCACGACATGACGGGCGTCGTCCAGGCGCGCCTCGATCGTCGTGTCCAGGAACGCGACCGGCTCCGCTTCGAGCTCATCGATCAACGCCCGTTGGTGGGCCAGCACCGGCAGCGGGCACGCCCCGAACGATCCGTGGTTGAGGAAGGTGATCGCCGGATCGAGCCGCCAAGGCGAATCCGGGCTGAAACGACGCACCCGTGGAGGATAGGGGAGCCGGCGGCGTTGCGCGGCCGTGCGCCGCCGTGGCGCAGTCCCGCGAGCCGGTCCTCGTGAACCTGGCGGGCTATTTCGGCGGGGGCCTGTACGAGACGATCTGGGGCCTGTTCGTCCTCGATCGCGGCGGGAGTGTCGTCCTCGTGGGAGCGTCGTTCGCCGTGTTCGGCCTGACCACGATCGTGTTCTCGCCGATTGGCGGCCGCATCGTCGACCGGCGTGGGCCGTTTCCCTTCATCGTCGGCGGACTGCTGGTCATGATCGTCACCATGCTCATCTATCCGTTCGCCAGCCCACCCATCGTGTTCCTGCCGCTCGTGGCCATCGAAGCGATCGGCTTTTCGTTCCTCGCCCCGGCAACGTTCATCGTCATCGGTCGCGGGACGCCGGCGGGCAGGACGTCGACGGCGCAGGGCCTCGTTGGGTCCGCGGGCACGCTCGGGACCATCGTGGCGGCGCTTGCAACCGGGGTCCTGGCAGCCATCGACCTCAACGCCCCGTTCTTCGTCGGCGCCGGCACGATCGCGATCCTGCTCCTGCTCGTCCTGGTCATGTCCGGCCGCCTGCTTCGCTCGATGCGGGCGATTTCGGCGTGACGTTTGTCAGAACGGGCCCGGTCGACTAGCATTCGCAGTCGCGGGGTGGAGCAGCGGCAGCTCGTCGGGCTCATAACCCGAAGGTCAGGGGTTCGAATCCCCTCCCCGCAACCAAGCCGAATACACCTTCAGAACCCCGGTCTCGACCAACCGGGGTTCTTTCTTTTCACACTCGATGGCCGGGTGATTGGGGACCATCGGGCTGCCTTGCGCATCGGTGGGCTCGTGCTCCCGGCGCGTGCTCCTGGGTCTCGTGCGCTCAGGCACTCAGGCGCTGGTAGCGCCGCACCCCGACCGGCAGGAAGACCGCGATGATCACGATCACCCACCCGATCGTCACGATGGCCGGTTGGTCGGCCGGCAGCCCTGAGCCGACGTATGGGTTCGGGTTGCCCCACAGGTCCCGCGTTGCCGCCGTCAACGTGCTGACCGGATTCCATTCCGCAACGGGCTGGAGGAAGTCCGGCAAGGACTGGGGTGGAACGAAGACATTCGAGATGAAGGTGATGGGGAACAACACCGTGAACGAGACTTGCTGCGCGACCTCGACGCTCGGCACGACGAGACCGAGCCAGACGCCGATCGCGGTCATGGCAAGGGTGAACAGGAGGAGCAGGCCGATACCGGTCAGGAGTTCTGCGGGTCCCGTATTGACTCGCCAGCCCACCACGTAGCCCGAGATCATGAGCACGACGAGGATCCCGGCGTTGTAGATGACGTCGGCCAGGATTCGCCCGATGAGCACCGCCGGGCGCGCCATCGGCAACGATCGAAATCGATCGAGCAGGCCCTTGTTGAGGTCATCCCGCATGCCGACGGCCGTGGTTGCGGCAGCGAAGACGATGGTCTGCGCGAAGATTCCGGGCATCAGGTATTCGCGATAACTCCCGCCGTTCGGCAACGGGATCGCCCCGCCGAACACGAACGCGAAGAGCAGCACGAACATGACCGACTGCAGGATGGCGAAGATCGCGAGCTCCGGGATCCGGGGGATCCGCTTGAGGTTTCGCCAGGTGATGATCAGCGTGTCCGCGACCAGGCGGCTCACGCGGCCACCTCAGGCGGCGTCGATTCGATCGGCTGGCCGGTCAGGGCGAGGAAGACGTCATCCATCGTCGGACGGCGAAGGGCAATGTCGTCGATCGCGACACCGGCTTCGCCGAGGTCGCGGACGATCTCGATGAGCTTGGTCGCGCCACCGATCGCCGGGACCGTGAGTTTGCGCGTGTGTTCGTCGAGGACCCACTGCCCGGAGCCGTCGCGAGCGAGGACCTCGGCTGCTCGCTGGATTTCCGCCCGGTCGTGCACCACGACCTCGATTCGTTCGCCACCGACCTGGCCCTTCAGCTCGTCGGCGGTGCCGCGAGCGATGATCCGGCCGTGATCGACGACGGCGATCGTATCGGCGAGCTCATCTGCCTCCTCGAGATACTGGGTCGTGAGCAGTAGCGTCGTCCCGTCGCGGACGAGGGTCCGGATCACGTCCCACATGCCGAGACGCCCTCGTGGATCGAGCCCGGTCGTCGGCTCGTCGAGGAACAGGAGCTTCGGGCGGCCGATCAGCGCACTCGCCAGGTCCAGGCGCCGGCGCATCCCGCCTGAATAGGTCTTGACGATGCGGTCGGCCGCCTCGCCG
>SCTE01000519.1 GCA_004298915.1 Chloroflexota bacterium
GTCGCGTGGCCCGTCGCGTGGCTCCGTCGCGTGGCCCGTTCGCGTGGCTCCGTCGCGTGACCCGGTCCGGTGGCTCCGTCGCGTGACCCGTTCGCGTGGCCCGTTCGCGTGGCCCGTTCGCGTGGGCCCGTCTTACGCCCGACGTATGAGATCGACGCGTCCCGGGATATCGGGCGCTCCGCCTGGCGTGTTTCATACGTCCCAAGTATGGAATGGCGGCCTCGGACCCAGTTTGGCCCGGAGCCTGCTGAATCCATACGCCCGAGGTATGAAATCGACGCTGCCGACCGCCTGCGCGTCGTCTTCATACGCCGCACGTATGACGTGACGAGTTTCATACGCCCCAGGTATGAAATCGGCCCGCCGATCGTTCCCGAGGGCCGGAAGTGGCCCAATTTGGGCTCTGGCTCGGCCGCGCCGGCTCCGGCCCAGGCCCGCCCCCGCGCCCAGGCCCGCGCCCCGGCCCGCGCCTCCGGCCCAGGTCCGCCCCCGCGCCCCCGCGCCCCGCCTCGCGCGCCGCTCCGTCGTCAGTACCACGTGTCTGCGCCGAATGGGGGATGCCGCGAATGGTGCGGACTGGCCACACTCGGCGCCATGATCCCGGATTGGCAACCGATGCTGCCTGTCAGCCGATCGCGCTGCGCCGTGGCGCCGCACGAGATCAGATGAGGGTTCCACGCGCCGTTCGGCGGCCCATCCGCCCGGCCGTGCGCCTGTTCGGGCTCGTCGTCCTGCCGACGAGCCTGTTCTGGGCCGGGTTTGGCGTCGTCATCAACGACCCGGCACTGGTCGCCCTCGGACTCGTCGGTGCGGGGTTTGCGACCTGGCTCCTCTACGAGCACCACACGTCGGCGCAGCGTACCGACGCCCAGGTCGCCGTTCGGGTCGCCGTCGCCACGAATATCGCCGCGCTCCTTGCCGCGACCGCGGAGCCGATCACCGGACTCGGGCTCGCCATCGGAGCGCTCGTCCCGGCGATCATGGGCCTGACCTATCTGGACCGATCGGCCATGCGCCGCCTGATGAGCGTCGGGATCCTCACCGGCACGTATGCGGCCGTGGCCTCGCTGCTGCTGCCTTGGGGCTCGAACTTCGCGTTTCCGCTGAACGTGGTCCTGGCCCTCACCACGTTCGCCATCGCCTTCGCCGTCTACCACCTGTTCCTTTGGAACGCGAGCGGCCAGCTGACCGACACGGCGGCTGAGCTCGGCGCGGTCATCGAGCTGTCCCGCGAGATCGCGCTGACCCTCGACCCGCAGCAGGTCGGCCGGATTATCGCCGAGCACATCGCACGAGCGGCCGGAGCGCAGGAGAGTGCCCTCAGCACGTGGGATCGAGCACACAACCGGCTGGTGACCTTCGCCTACTACCCGCCCGAGCGCGCCGAGCTCCTCGACGCGACCTACGACCTCGCGCTCTACCCGGCGACCGCACAGGTCCTGATGGATGGCAAGGCGCTCCGCGTCGAGACGGAGGATCCCGGCGTCGACACCGCCGAGCTCGCCTACCTCCGCGACATCGGCCAGAAGAGCATGGTCATCCTGCCGCTCGTGGCCCGCGGCGAATCGATCGGGATCGTGGAACTGACCTCGGACGAGCCCGGCGGCGTGACCGATCGCGGTGCCGCGTTCGCGGAGCAGCTCCTCCGCGAGGCGGCGATCTCTCTCGAGAATGCCCGCCTGTACGACGAGATCCACCACCAGGCGTTCCGGGACTCCCTCACCGGGCTGGCCAACCGGATGCTGTTCCACGATCGGGTGTCGCATGCCCTGGACCGGCTGCGCGGCCGGAGCCCCAATCACGTCGCGGTGCTGTTCCTGGACCTCGACCACTTCAAGCTGCTCAATGACCGGTACGGCCACTCGCGCGCGGACGACGTGCTCCGGGCCGTCGCGGATCGGGTTCGCGGGGCGATCCGGCCGGGCGACACCGCCGCGCGCCTGGGCGGTGACGAGTTCGCGATCCTCCTCGCCGACGTTTCCGGACCCGAGACCGCGCTGTCCGTCGCCGAACGGGTCCTCGAGGGCCTGGCGGAGGAGATCGAGGTCGGCGACGGCTCCACCCGTGTCGGCGCGTCGATCGGCATCGCCCTGTCGAGCTCCGTTCACGACACCGTCGACGACCTGCTTCGCAACGCCGACATCGCGATGTACGCCGGCAAGGAGCTCGGACGGGGTCGGGTGGAACTCTTCCGGCCCGCACTGCTGGAACGCGCGGCAGCCCGGAGCCAGCTCGGCTCGCTCCTCCACGGATCAGTCGAGCGCGGCGAATTCAGCCTCGCGTTCCAGCCGATCGTCGACCTCGGCAGCCGGGGCCGCCACATCGTCGGCCTCGAGGCGCTCGTGCGCTGGCAACCCGCCGGCAACCCGATGCTCATGCCGACCGACTTCGTTGCCCTCGCCGAGGAGACCGGGGACATCGTCCCGATCGGCAACTGGGTGATCCGGGAGGCCTGCATCCGGACGCGCGAGATCCAGCTCGCCCACGACAGGCCGGACCTGCGGATCAACGTCAACCTCTCGTCGCGCCAGTTCGAGGACCCGCGGGTCGTGCAGACGGTCGCGGATGCGCTCGATGCCAGCGGGCTCGCTCCCGCGTGCCTGACCATCGAGATCACCGAGAGCACGATCATGACCCGGACCGACGAGACGCTGGCGGTGGTCCGTGACCTCCGTGCCCTCGGCGTCCGCCTGTCGATCGACGACTTCGGCACCGGCTACTCATCGCTCAGCTACCTCCAGGCCTTCGAGGTCGACGAGCTCAAGATCGATCGATCGTTCGTCTCGAGCACCACCGGCATCGGCAACCCGCTCGTCCTGAGCCGGGCGATCGTCGAACTGGGCCGCGCCCTCGGGCTCGAGATGGTCGTCGAGGGCGTCGAGACCAAGTCCCAGGCCGCCTGGTTCGCGTCACTCGGGTGCCACTACGCGCAGGGGTTCCTGTATGGCCGGCCGATGGACCAGGATGGGGTCAACGAGTACTTCGCCGGACGCGTCCGGACGCCGGCGCGGACCACGACCGGCACGACGGCGGGATCGCGGTCGCCCCACCCGCTCCTGTCGGTCATTCGCGATGACGACGCCTACGAGGTCGCCGAGTCGGGCTGATCCGGTGCGTCAGGTGACCGATGCGTCGGCCGAGGCCGGCCGACTTCGATCCGCAACCGAGGCCGTCCCCATCGTCCCGGTCTGCGCCGGCCCACGCGCCAGGGCCGCCTCGAGCAGGCCGAGCAGCGGGCCGGAGTTCAGGGCCGCAAGGGTGGCCCGTGCCGACGACGTCGTTTCTATCGTGAGCGGATCTCCCGAGCCGAGCACGTAGGCTATGTCGATGGCGAGGATGGCCTCGTCGATCGGCAGGTGCAGTTCGCGCAGTCCGCGGATGACGTCGCGGTACCGGTGCGCGGCGGCGGCTCGATCGCCCTCGAGTCCCATCGTCCCAGCGATGATGCCGTGGTGGACGACATCCACGGCGCCGCCGTGGGGCATCAGTTCCCAGTAGCGTGCCCCGTCCATCCTCGCGCCATCGAGGTCGCCGAGCCACAAGCTGATTCGCGCTGTCCACGCCCAGACAGCCGTTGCCGTGGCATCGGCGTTGGCCATGGCCCGCCACCGCTCCCGCGCCTCCTCGAGCCGCCCGGCGGCGAGGCTGACCCAGCCCCGCGACTCGAGCACGAAGGTCTCGGTCGATGGATCCGCATGGCGGCTCGCCGTCTCGACGAGCTCTGCCAGCTCGCCTTCGTATGGCTCGCCGCGCACCGCTCGCAGGTTGACCAGGTTGTTGACCAGGAGGAGCCGATCGAGCGCGTCGTGGGTATCGGCCAGGGCGCTTTCGAGCTCGTGGACCCCCGCGTCCCATTCGCCGAGGCGGAGGGCGACATAGCCGAGGTTGCCCGAGAAGGAATGGATCCACTGCTCCTGGCCAAGGCGGCGGGCCAGGGCGAGTCCGGC
>SCTE01000520.1 GCA_004298915.1 Chloroflexota bacterium
GATCGCGGTCGGGGTGACGAGGAGCACGGGTCCGGCCTGCATGCCCGCGGCCGGGGCACCGGCGAGGGCATCGGCAAAGCCGGTTCCGGAGGCGAGGTAGACGACCGGGACCCCGGGGCCGTACGTCGCCGCGCTCACGGCGGCGGCGGTGGCATAGCGGTCCTTGCCGCCGAGCCGGATGACGGGCAGGTGATCGACCGTCACCCCGAACCGGGCGAGCTGTTCGGTCGAGATCGGCTTGGCCGACGGCGCGGTCGAAGTCACGGAGCCCTGGGTACCGACCAGCTGGAGGACGTACGTGCCGTCCGCGACGATCGATCCACCGACCCGGGCGTCCCAGTCGAAGGTATGGGGCCCCGAGCCGGTCGCCGTCAGGCTTCGCGACCCGAGGAGGGTTCCGTCCGCCCGCCAGACGTTGAGCGCGAGGCTGTCGAGCGCCGCGTTCGCCGTCCATGCGAGCCGGACGGTCTCGGTGATCCCGTCGCCGTTCGGCGTCACGAGGCGGGTTCCACCGCTGCCGACCGCGTAGTCCGCCAGCGTCGCCGCGACACCGGTCGCGTTGATCGGCCGTCGCGGGGCGATGTACGTGGTCGAGGCAGAACCGGATGCGACCCACACGCCGGTCTCGACGGTGTCCACGGGCGACCACTGGCGCACCGGCGCCGTCACCTCGTACCAGGTGTACCCGTCGGCTGCCACCGGACCGCCCGTGATCGCCACCGCATCGTAGGTGTTGACCGTGCCGACGATGGTCGCCGAGGTTCCGGCGCCGGCCCGGAGCTTGAGGCCATCGAGGAGGACCGTTCCGAAGCCGCCGACGGTCAATGACGGCTCGGTTGCTGTCGATGCCACGGTCCAGGCCGACTGGTTGCCGTGACTGTCACGGCCCCGCGCCCGGAACGCATAGGCGTGCCCATCCAGGCCGAGGAAGATCGAGCTCGTCGCCGAGGTGGCCATCCGCCAGTCGGTCCAGGGGCCGCCGTCGCTCGCCACCTGGACGTCGTACGTGCCCATCGAGCTCTCGTCGCTGCCCAGCCAGCGCACTTCGAATCCGGCGTCTCGCTGGGTGATCGACAGGGCGACGATGCCGACGAGCGGGGCAGTCGTGTCGTGGAGGAACTTGTCGGCGAGGGCCTTGTAGAGCTCGGGCCGCGTACCGTCGTAGCCGAGGGCCCAGATCCCGGCGCCGCGAAGGCCGGTCCGGTTGATCAGGTCATAGCGCAGCTTGAGCGATGCGGCATCGTCGTAGTAGAGCTGGCGCCATGCCGTGACGCAACCGTAGGTCGTCGTGCAGGTCTGCTTCTGGTAGGCCGTCCATGGCGCCTGCTCGACCGCGTCGTAGCGGCGGCCGTACTGGGCGGCGAGATCGGCAGCCGCGCCATAGACCGCCGTCACGGAGGTCCCGTACTGCGTGCCCGAGATGTTGGCCGCATGGAGCTGGTCCGACGCCGTGGACCACGCCCGCCCGTAGTAGGGCACGCCCAGGATGAGCTTGGATGGCGAGACGCGCGCGGCGTACGCGGAGATCGTGTCGGTGAGGTCGTAGACCGGGCCGCTGAGCGGGCTGATCGACCCGGCCTGGCCGGCTGACGATCCCCGGTAGTCGTAGCCCATGATGAAGATCGCGTCGGCACCGCCCGGGGCCGTGGCGGCCTCGAGCGGGTAGTTACCGATGTAGCCGGTCGTGTCGAACGTCAGCTGGTAGCCGGGCGCGATCGCGTCGAGCTCGCTGCGGACGCTGCGGACCAGGGCGGTGAATTCGTCGGCGTAGCCGGACACGATCGGCTCGAAGTCGAGGTTGACCCCGTCGGCACCGCGCTCGGCGACGGCTGCGGCAACCTGTTTCGCGAGGTTGGAGCGGGCCGTTGCATTCCCGAGGAGGGTGGACTGCGTCGTCTGCTGACCCGTCGTCCAGGCGAAGCACGAGATCGTGAGGACCACGCGGGTCCCGCGCTGGTGGGCAGCATTGATGACCGTGGTCATCTTGGAGCTGGTCCAGCCACCCCAGCCGGTCGTCACGCTTCCGTCCGCGTTCTTCTTCAACAGGTTGCCGCCAGCATCGGCACCGACACTGAAGTAGGCGACCGTCGACAGGACCGTCCAGTCGAACGTCGTCGACGTGTCGGCGACCTCCCAGTACGGCAGGAATCCGAAGACCTCACGCCGGAGGCCGTTGCCGCTGACCACGGCGGCCGGCGCAGGCGCTGACACCGCGTCAGGCTGGGGTACGGTGGCGCCGATCGTCTGCCCGGCGAGGATCGGACCGATCGCCCCGTCGGCGGGGACCGTGGGCGGTGCGGGGTCACCGCTGGATGCCTTCCAGCGAGGTGCGGGTTGCCCGGCCCACGTCGCGCCCTGGGCGACGGCACGAAGGGCCGAGCCGCTCACGCGGCCCGCGGGCAGGGCCCGCGACGTCCCGCCGCCGACGCTCCAGGTATCGCCCGATCGAGGCGTGAACCCGACGGTCACGCGCTCGCCGGGCGGGAAGTCGATCACGTCATTCGCATGAGCGATCGCATCGAGGTACTGGATCGTCGGGTCGGGCTCACCGGGCACGGACGCTGGCGCTCCTTCGACGGGAGACCCTCGGTCCGTTGGCGCGGTCGTGACCTCACCCCGGACGCGCGCGGCTTGCGCGACGGTAACCGAGGGAAACGCCGATGGCGTCGCAATCAGGGCGGCGGCCAGCAGTCGGAGGGCGAATCGGGCGGAGCGGCGACCGGGCGTCGTCAAGGACATCCTCGTAAACAGTGGCGCGAGGTGCTGCGCCGGCGGGCCGACAGGAGCTGGCCCGCGGACGAGGAACGTAGGGTCGGATTGCCCCGACTCCAAGCCTGACGATGGTCATGCCCGGGGTGGTACCGAGCCGTCCGGTGCGGTTCCGTGCAGTTCGCCTGCGGCCCGGTCCGCTGCCTCAGCGGCGCGGCTCGGTCAGCCGAGGTACTGCTGGACCAGGATCCGGACTGCCTCCGACACGACGCCCATCGAACCGAGGATGACGACGCGGCCCGGGTTGAGTCGCTGCAGCTCGGCGGCCGTTGCCGACGGAATGCTGTCCCTGGTCACGAGCAGGATGGGTGCGCCCTGCGAGCCCGCGGCCGCCGCCCCTGCCAGGGCATCCGGGAAATTGGCACCGGTTGCGAGGTAGACGACCGAAACGCCGGGTGCATAGGTCGCCGCGCTGATCGCGGCGGCCGTCGCGTAGCGATTGACGCCGGCGAGACGGGTGACCGATCCGCTGGTGAATGCGCCGAGGCTCGCCGCCACGCCGTCACTCACGACGCCGCTCGCGCCGAGGACCACGATGCGGCCCGGGGCAAGCCGGGTCAGTTCGTCGGCGGTCGCTGTCGGGATCGTGTTCTGCCCGACCAGGAGGATCGGCGCGCCCGTCGATCCGGCCGCGGCCGCGCCGGCAAGCGCGTCGGGGAAGTTGAGCCCCGTCGCGATGTAGGCGACCGAGACGCCAGGGGCGTACGTCGCCGCGCTGATGGCGGCGGCCGTGGCATAGCGGTCAACGCCGGCCAGGCGGGTCACCCCGCCGCTGGTGTAGGCCGCGGCCGCGGTGCTGACCGCCGCCGAGACCGCGCCCGTCGATCCCAGCACGATGATCCGGCCGGGCTTCAGGCGATTGAGCTCGTTCTTCGTCGCGGCGGGGATCGCATCCCGGGTCACGAGGAGGATCGGAGCGTGCTGGGAGCCGGCCGCCGCCGCGCCCGCGAGCGCATCCGGGAAGTTCAACCCCGTCGCCAGGTAGGCGATCGGGACGTTCGGGTCGTAGTTCGCCGCGCTGATGGCGGCCGCCGTGGCGTAACGATCAACGCCCGCCAGCCGCGCCGGCGCGGTCGTGTCGACGACGAACGGGACGTCGGTCACCAGCTGCGGGTTGCCCCACGGGTCGGAGGCCCGGACGCGGAGCGCGTAGGCGCCATCGGGGACGGTCGTCGAACCGACCTTGAGGTCCCAGGCCAGGGTCGCGGTCTCGCCGGAGCCCGCCGCCTCCCAGCGCTTGGTCCCAGAGCCGTCGCGGAACTCGACGGTCCAGGTCACCGATTCCGAGAAGCGCAAGCCGACGTTGAGGGCGTCCGCGACGCCATCGCCGTTCGGGGAGAGCGTCCGGGGGCCATCGGCGCCCCACAGCTTCGGACCAGCCGAATCCTCGGGCACCAGCGAGGCGGGCGTGGTCCAGCCCGACCCGCTCCCGGTGAGGGCCTGGACGTAGGCGGCCGAATTCGGATCGCTGGCGGTGTCGTTGACACGCACGGCCCGGCCCGGATCGAGCGAGCCGGTCGGGCTGCTCAGGTCGGCGCTGGCGTACAGCGTCGCGCCGGACGCTCCGGATGTCGCGGCTCCCGGGTTCGTCAAGCTGTCCGGGGCGGAGTCGGTCCGCACGTACGGCACCGCGGTGACATCGTCCGTGCTGATGTCCGGGTTGCCGATCAGGGAGCGGTAGTACCCGCCGGAAGTCGAGTCCGGATCCATGAAGGCTGAGTACGCCGGGCTGCGGGTCGACTGGAACGAGAACTCGTTGCCGTGATAGTTGGACTGATTGCGCCAGACGTCGAGGACGGTCTGGTGGGTGGTGAACAGGTCACGGATCATGCCGTTGATGCTGCCGTGGCCCTCGGCGATGACGGCCCGCGCCCCGGCCTTGATGAACCCCTGTCCGTAGTTGTCCACCCGCTGCATCGCGACGCTGAGGGTCGGGTCGGCATCTCCGGGCTCCGAGTTGCCCGATGCGTAGCACAGGTGGTTGAGGAGGACCACCGCGTTGGGTGCCAGCCGGATCTCGTTCGCCAGGCTCGGCTCGCCGTAGTACTTGACGTTGTTGTCGCCGTTGCCCGAGGTCGCGTTCAGGCCAAGCCCGTCCTTGGTCGTGTAGGCAGCGTCATACGTGTACGGGCTGGGCCAGCCGTTGCCGTGGCCGAGATAGACGACGACGCTCGCGCCCTGGAGGGCAGGCTTCACCGCAGCCCAGGTCGCATAGGGGCTGTAGATCTTGACCACATTCGACGACCACTTGATCGCCTCGGCGTAGGCCGAGTCGGCGATGCTCCGGTAGTTCGATGTCGCCGAGTGGGTCGCGCCCACGATGATCACGACCTTGGCCGTCGACTTCGTCGTGGCGTTGACATCGGCCGCTCCGGCGGCGCTCGGGTTCGATGTGGCGGCGGCGACCGGAGTTGCCGCGAGCAGGCCGAAGACAAGCGCGAACGCGAGGAGACGGGCCAGGTTTCGCAACAGAACACTCCGATCGAGGCCCGCGTCGGGCCGGGGTTGATCTCGTGTTCACAGCCTCGGGCTGCGCGAGTGCCGGCTCAATGCCGCATGGGTACCGGTCGGCATGGGCTCATCGGGGCGCCTTCTGGTGCGGTCCGCTGGAGCAGTGGCCCGTGTTGTCCCGAGGTGGGTGGTCAACGATGTGGTGCATCGGGTCGACGATCGTCGGTCCGACCCGGCCGGACCCCCGTCCCTCGCCCGTCAGCGGCTCGGCGTCGGGCTGGCTCCGATGCACGGCTGTTCGCCGCCTGGGATCGTCCCGTCCTGGTTCGGCTGGCAGTCCGTCGGCTGCTCGTCCGGCTCGAGCAGGCCGCCCCGATAGTCGAGGATGACGAGGACGAACTCCAGGCGATCGAGCATGACCGCCGGTTCGATGAAGGCCGTCTGGACGACCTCGTTGGCGTCCCGACGGACATCGATGACCCGCCCGATCACGAGGCCCTTGGGATACGGGGATCGAATGCCTCCACCGAGCTCGATGCCCGCCGTCACGACCTCCTCGCCCAGGCCGACCACGGCGGCCGCATCGATGTTCCGCATGGTCAGGCTGTTGGGCAGCTGGCCGACGACCTCGCCGGTCGTGGCGCTGGTGAGCAGCTGGCCGATGACCGTCGAGGCCGAATCACTGATCAGCTGGACGATCGACGATGTCTGGCGGACATCGACGACGCGCCCGACCAGGGCTCCGCCGGCACCGATCACGACGTTGCCGATGGCCACGCCGTCGGCCGCACCCCGGTCAAGCGTGATCCGTTGCTGGACCTCGATCGACTCACGGGCGATGACCGCGGCCGCAATCGTTCGGTACTCGAAGCCGTTGCGAAGCTGGAGCAGGCCCGTGAGCAGGTCGTTCTGGCGCCGTGTCTCGAGCGCCTGGAGGGCCTGCTGCTGGATCCGGTCGTTCTCGGCGCGGAGCGCCTCGTTTTCGGTCCGAAGCGCATCGATCTCGGCGATCGCGTCGGCAATCGAGCTCACGTCGTGGCCGATGCGATCGAGCGTGCTCTGCACGGGGCGGAACGCGAAGCCCAGGCCGCGCTGCAGGTCGATGACGAGCGGGTTGGCCGACGCGGCCATCATCACCAGGCTCAGGCCGAGGAAGGCGAGGTAGGTGACGGCGCGCCGGCGGGCGGGTCGGTTGGCGAAGATCGCGCTCATCCTGGATCCCCGTTCTGGTGGATGGCGCCGCTCGGCGACATCGAGGTCAGCGCGGCGGCCGGATGTAGGTCTCGGTCACCAGCACGCGCTCCATCGAATCCATCTCCTGGAGGACGACGCCGGTGCCGCGGGCGACGCAGGTCAGCGGATCGTCGGCAATGTGGACGGGCATCTGGGTCGCTTCGGCCACGCGCCGATCGAGGCCGGCAAGGAGCGCGCCGCCGCCGGCGATGACGATGCCCTGGTCCATGATGTCGGCCACGAGCTCCGGTGGCGTCTCCTCGATCGTGTCCCGGATGGTGTCCACGATCTGGGTCACCGACGGCTCGATGGCCTCGCGAATCTGGTCCGCGCCGACCTCGACGCTTCGCGGCAGGCCGGTCAGCAGGTCGCGGCCCCGGAGGTTCACGCGCTGCTGGTCCCACTCGCCGGGGTAGGCGGATCCGATCGCGACCTTGATGTCCTCGGCGGTCCGCTCGCCGAGCAGGAGGTTGTACTCGCGCCGGGCGAAGTTGACGATGTCCTGGTCCATCTCGTCACCGCCGATCCGGATCGACCGGCTGACGACGATGCCGCCGAGGCTGATGACCGCGACCTCGGTCGTGCCGCCGCCGATGTCCACGATCAGGCTGCCGGACGGTTCACTGACCGGCAATCCGGCCCCGATGGCGGCGGCCATGGGCTCCTCGATGAGCCGAGCCCAGCGCGCCCCGGCGTTCAGCGCGGCGTCCTTGACGGCCCGCTTCTCCACCTCGGTGACGCCCGACGGGATGCCGATGAGCATGCGTGGCCGGGCAATCAGCCCGATCCGGTCGTGAACCTTGTCGACGAAGTACTTGATCATCTGCTCGGTCACGTCGAAGTCGCTGATGACGCCGTCGCGCAGCGGCCGGACGGCAACGATGTTGGCCGGCGTGCGACCGACCATCCGCTTCGCCTCGGCCCCGACCGCGAGGACCCGTCGGGTCCGCGCCTCGATCGCCACGACGGACGGCTCGCTGATGACGATGCCCCGGTCACGGACGTGGACGAGCGTGTTGGCGGTACCCAGGTCGATACCGATGTCGCGGGAAAAGATGCCGAGCAGGCGGTCAAGCATGCGGGGTGGGAATCCTCAGCGGATGACGTCTCAGGGCCGTGTTGCCAGCGCCCGGTTGAGCCCGAGCAGTATACCCACGACCCCGTGGGGAGTCGCCAACGGGCGGTTGTCCTCGGAGGAACGGTCGGACCGGCGCCCCGCGACCGTTGGGCCGATGCTCTGTGCGATGGTCGGGCTGCGGCCTACGCGACGGGGTCGAGGGCCTCCTCGAACTGGCTCGCGTACAGCTCGTGATAGAAGCCGCGCGCCGCGAGGAGCTCGGCATGCTTCCCCTGCTCCACGATGCTGCCCTCGTTCATGACGAGGATCAGGTCCGCATCACGAATGGTCGACAGGCGGTGGGCGATCACGAAGGCTGTCCGACCGCGCATGAGGCGGGCCATCGCGCGCTGGATGAGGACCTCGGTCCGTGTGTCGACCGACGACGTCGCCTCGTCGAGGATCAGGATCCTCGGGTCGGCGATGAACGCCCGGGCAATCGTCAGCAGCTGCTTCTCGCCCTGCGAGACGCTGGTCGCGTCGTCGTCGAGGACCGTCGCGTAGCCGTCGGGCAGGGTCCGCACGAAGTGATCGACATGGGCCGCCTCCGCGGCCTCGTTCAGGCGCTCGTCCGGGACGTCGCCGTCGGCGCCATAGGCGATGTTCTCGCGGATCGTCCCGTTGAACAGCCAGGCATCCTGGAGGACCATCCCGAACGTGCGTCTGAGGTCGTCGCGGGTGAGGTCCCGGATGTCGACCCCGTCGAGCTGGATCGAGCCCGCGGTCACGTCGTAGAACCGCATCAGGAGGTTGACCAGGGTGGTCTTGCCGGCGCCCGTAGGGCCCACGATCGCGACGGTCCGGCCCGGCTGCACGTCGAGGTTGAGCCCCTCGATGAGCGGCTTGTCCGGCGCGTACCGGAAGGCGACGTCGGCGAACCGGACGTGGCCGATGGTGGCTTCGCGCGGCTTCGGGGTCGCGGTGTCGGGGACTTCCTCCGCCTCGTCGAGAAGCTCGAAGACCCGCTCCGCGGACGCCACGGCGCTCTGGAGGACGTTGACGATCGAGGCGGCCTGGATGATCGGCATCGTGAACTGGCGCGAGT
>SCTE01000521.1 GCA_004298915.1 Chloroflexota bacterium
AAGCCGCGCCTGGTAAGGAGTGAAACGGTCACGTGGCCAAGAAGAAGTTCGAGCGCACCAAGCCGCACGTCAACATCGGCACGATCGGCCACATCGACCACGGCAAGACGAGCCTGACCGCGGCGATCACCAAGTACCTGGCCCTCAAGGGCGAGGCGGAGTACCGCGCCTTCGATTCGATCGACAACGCGCCGGAAGAGCGCGAGCGGGGGATCACCATCGCGATCGCCCACGTCGAGTACGAGACCGACCACCGCCACTACGCCCACGTCGACTGCCCCGGGCACGCCGACTACATCAAGAACATGATCACCGGCGCCGCCCAGATGGACGGCGCGATCCTGGTCGTGGCCGCCACCGACGGGCCGATGCCCCAGACCCGCGAGCACATCCTGCTGGCCCGCCAGGTGGAAGTCCCGTACATCGTGGTCTTCCTCAACAAGGTCGACATGGTCGACGACGAGGAGCTGCTCGACCTGGTCGAGCTCGAGGTCCGCGAGCTGCTGACCAAGAACAAGTTCCCGGGCGACGACATCCCGGTCATCCGCGGCTCCGCGCTGAAGGCGCTCGAGGCGACCGGTGGCGTGGACGACCCGGCGTATGCCCCGATCCAGGCCCTGATGGACGCCGTCGACAGCTACATCCCGACCCCCGAGCGGGCGGTCGATCGGCCGTTCCTGATGCCGGTCGAGGACGTCTTCGGGATCAAGGGCCGGGGGACCGTGGCGACCGGGCGGATCGAGCGCGGCGTGGTCAAGGTCGGCGACGAGGTCGAGCTGGTCGGGATCAAGCCCAACCGCAAGATCGTGGTCACCGGCGTCGAGATGTTCAAGAAGCTGCTCGACGAGGGCCGCGCCGGCGACAACGTGGGCTGCCTCATCCGGGGCATCGAGCGCGAGGAGATCGAGCGCGGCCAGGTCCTGGCCAAGACTGGCTCGGTCAAGCCCCACACCAAGTTCACCGCCCAGGTCTACGTCCTGACCAAGGAGGAGGGTGGCCGCCATACCCCCTTCTACAACGGCTACCGGCCGCAGTTCTACCTGCGCACGACCGACGTGACCGGCGCGATCGGGCTGCCCGAGGGGGCCGAGATGATCATGCCCGGCGACAACGTCGAGATGAAGGTCGAGCTGATCACCCCGATCGCCATCGAGCTCGGCCAGCGCTTCGCCATCCGCGAGGGTGGCCGGACGGTCGGCGCCGGCGCCATCGTCAGCATCGTCGAGTAGGGCGTCATGGCAAAAGTCGAAGCCCGGCCGACGATCCAGCTCGCGTGCACCGAGTGCAAGGAGCGGACGTACACCACCCGCAAGAACAAGAAGAACGACCCGAACCGGATCGAGTTGCAGAAATACTGTCCGCGCTGCCGACGGCATACACTGCACCGCGAGTCGAAGTAGGCAGCCGGCCCGCAGGGGTGTAGCTCAATTTGGCAGAGCACCGGTCTCCAAAACCGGCGGTTGTAGGTTCGAGTCCTATCGCCCCTGCCACTTCACTTTCGTAGCCTGAGAGAAGAACGACCGACGTGACCCGCATCCGCCGCTATTTCGATGAAGTCTGGTCCGAGCTCCGCAAGGTCTCGTGGCCGACCCGTGTCCAGGTTCGCAACCTGACCGTGCTGGTCTTTGCGATCAGCTTCGTCGTGGGCGTGTACATCACCGTGCTGGACAGCATGTTCTCGTTCGCCATCGCTCAGATTCCGGGCTAGGGAGCGATGATGACTGAGGCAACGACCGAGACCCGCACGCCAGAGAAGCGCTGGTACGTCATCCACACGTACTCCGGCTACGAGAACAAGGTCAAGGCCAACCTCGAGCACCGGATCGAGTC
>SCTE01000522.1 GCA_004298915.1 Chloroflexota bacterium
CGACGGGCAGCACGCGGCCGGATGCCGCGCCGTGCTCGGGCCCGACCTCTCGGTCATGGACGCCGCGGTCGAGCCGCTGGTCCTGCCGGGCCCGGCGCCGGCCGACGACGGATTCGAATACGTCGCCTATGGCCTGCTCGCGGACGTCGAATCGGGAAGGACCTTCGCCATCGGGCGCGCCGGGCGCCTTTCGGTCGACGTCATCGTCACGTTCCCTGACGAATCCTTCACGTTCGCATCGATGGGCGGCGGCTGGTACCTGACCTGGTGGCCGGGCAATGTCGTGCCGGTCGGGATCGGCGGCGTGGACTCGCGGCACCTCACGATCAAGGGACTCCCGCCACCGGCGAACCCGATCCCGTAGCGAGGGTGCCGGACGTGCCGCGCGAGCGCGCGCGGCTACACTCGATCGGTGACGACACCCCTGGATCCGAACCTCCCCACGCGCCACCTCACGAGCACCAAGGTCGTGGCGGTTCGCGGCGTCCAGCTCGAGGTCCGTGACGACATCGTGGTGGGGGAGGAACCCCTCGAAATTCGGGCCGGCGGTCCGCGCCAGACGCCCGTCAATGTGGCCGTGACGATGCGGACTCCGGGCTTCGAGCGAGAACTGGCCGTCGGTTTCCTGACCAGCGAAGGGTTGATCGCCGGCAATGCCGTGACCGGGTTCGAGGCGGGCGATCCCGGCTTCATGGCCGAGCCCGACGACGCGATCGTCGTCCGCCTCGCGAAGAAGCTGGACCCGTCAGTCGCTCAGGCGCGCAACTTCGTGGCCACCGCGTCGTGCGGAATCTGCGGCAAGGCCTCGATCGACGACGTCGCCGTCCGGGCCGAGCCGCTCCCGAAGGGCCTGCCGGTCGTGCCGCGGTCGGTCATCCTGTCGCTTCCCGACACGCTCCGGGCCGCCCAGGCCGCGTTCGATCGGACGGGCGGGCTCCATGCCTCGGGCCTGTTCGAGACCGACGGGCGCCTGGTGGTCGTGCGCGAGGACGTCGGTCGGCACAACGCGCTGGACAAGGTCATCGGATCGCGGGTCCTCGCGAACGAGTTGCCGCTCTGGGACCGGATCCTCCTCGTCAGCGGTCGGGTCAGCTTCGAGATCGTGCAGAAGGCAGCAATCGCCGGCATACCGATCATCTGCGCGGTGTCGGCCCCGTCGGACCTCGCCGTTCGCCTGGCAGATCGCCTGGGCGTCACGCTCGTGGGCTTCCTCCGTGGCGACGGGTTCAACGTCTACACCCACGACGGACGGATCGACCTCCGCGAACTCATGGGCGCCTGAGGCGAACCCTCGAACGATGTCGGCGCTCGACGACGCTCCGCTGGTCCAGGCCGATGATCGGGCGGCTTGGCGATCCTGGCTCGAGGCGAATCACGCGACCTCGAAGGGCATCTGGCTCGTCATGTGGCGGGCGCGGTCCGGACGAGGGGGCGTCGACTATGAAGCGGCCGTGGAGGAAGCGCTGTGCTTCGGCTGGATCGACAGCACAACGGGCCGGATCGACGACGATCGGGGCAAGCTCTACTTCGCGCCGCGGAAGGCGCGGAGCGGTTGGGCGGCGACGAACAAGGTCCGCATCGAGCGGCTGCTCGCGGACGGCCTGATGGCGCCGGCTGGGCTCGCGGCCATCGAGCGAGCAAGGGCGAATGGGTCGTGGGAGCTCCTTGACGGTCCCGAGCGACTGGAGGTCCCCGACGATCTCGCCGCGGCGCTCCGGGCGATGCCGCCGGCGGCGGCCAACTTCGCGGCGTTCCCGCCAAGCGCCCGGAAGCAGCTCCTCACCCGAATTGCGCTGGCCCGGCGGCCCGAGACGCGGGCCGATCGGATCGTCCGGATTGTAGAGGCGGCCGCCCGCAACGAACGCGCCGCCGAGTGACAGGCGACGCGACGGGCTGCGATCGGCTTCCGCGTACCGCCTAGAAGCGGCGCGTCCCGAGCTCCTCGATGTCGGCGCCAGCAAGGTCGGGCCGCGTCTCGGTGGCCCGCATCGATCCGGAGCCTTGTACCGCCGATCCCTGGGTCATCGCGAGCGGCGGAAGCGGTGATTCGGCAACCGATTCGGTCGGCCTGCTTCCGATCAGGCCCGGGACGATCGACCACGGAGCTGCGCCGCCGGATGACCAGATGGCCAGCAGGACGAAGATGATCGACGTCGCGAGGATCGTGACGATCGTGAACAGCCAGATCCAGGCAAGATCTGTCATGCGCCCACGCTACCAGCAAATGTTTGACCGCCGGCAGCGGACCTATCGCGCGCGTCAGTCCTCGCCGCGGCGGCGCTCGTTCGTGAACTCGAAGCCGAAGCGGCCCTTGATGCAGAGGTGGCCCTCGGTCACGGTCGAATCCATCGGCGAGGTGACCTTGACGATCGTGTTGTCCTGGATCTGCATGTCCAGGACAACAC
>SCTE01000523.1 GCA_004298915.1 Chloroflexota bacterium
CCATCGAGCGATAGGCCCACGACAGCGCCTTCTGGACGTCGGGCTCCGCGTCGCCGATGAGCAGGCCGAGGATCTCGAGGCCACGGGTGGCGACGGCACGATCGCGCCCGGCGACGCGATCGACGAACGGCAGAGTCGCGATCGTGGAGCCGACGAGGCGGCGCTCCCAGCGCGATGGCGAATAGACGAGCTGCTCGAGTTCTGCCCATCGGAAGGGCTCGGCGAGCACGCCCGCACCGACCACGTGGGCCAGGCTGTCAACCGTGATCCAGTCATCGGCGTCACGCCCGGCGCGCCGGATCAGTTGCCAGGTCCGCTCGGTCTCGCGAGGCAGGGTGAGTTCCAGGATGGTGAAGGCGAACCAGCGCGCCTCCCGCTCCGGCTCACGCAAGAGGCGATCCGCCGCGAGGAGGAGCGTGGTCGGCGAATCCGCCCTGGTTGCGGATCGGAACGCGCGGCTTGCCACGCGGAGCAACGGGTTCCGAACGCCGTGGGTCGGCCCGATCCCAGGTGCCACGAGCTGCTGTCCGGCGCGATACAGCGGGTCGGCCAGGCGCCCGAGAGCGACACGCAGCGCCGCAGCCAGCTCGTTCGGGTCCTGGACGTTCCGGGCCAGGCCACGCCCCAGGGTCTCGGCGATCTTCCGGTGATCCGTCACGAACGCGCGAGCGCGCCGCGTCACGACACTTGCATCCGGCCCTGACGACGCCGTCGCCACCATCATCGGCGATCCCCCCGGCCGGCCGTACCGGGTTCGGCATCGGTCGGGATCGATCGGTCATCCGCCGGCCGCAGTCGATAGCGAGCCTTGAGCTCGGCCAGCCGCTCGGGCGGCGCCGCGACGTACGTGCCGGTGCCCGAGGCCAGGAGCTCGCCGGTAACCAGATCCACGATGCGGCCCTCGGTCCGGAACAGCCGGCGACCCTCGTCGATCACCGTCCCCTCGGCGCGGATTGCCTGCCCGGCGCGGACGGGCCGTTTGAAGTCAACAGCCATGCGGGCCGTCACGCCCCACGTGTCCCGACCGATGACCGCCCAGGCCATGACCTCGTCCAGGATCGTGCACAGGATGCCGCCGTGAATCACGCCCTCCCAGCCCTGGAACGCCTCGTCGATGGCGAGCTCGGTCCAGCAGGCCGTGGCATCCGTGTGCAGGATCAGGTGCAGTCCATGTTCGTTGAGCTCGCCACAGGCAAAGCACCGATGGGGCTCGAAGGTGAACCGTCGACCTCCCATCTCCGTGGTCGGCCGGAGATCAGATGTCAAGGTTGCGGACCTTCCGGGCCTCGCTCTTGATGAAGTCCTTGCGGGGCCCCACCTTCTCGCCCATCAGCATCGTGAAGATGCTGTCGGCCTCGGCCGCATCGTCGATCTCGGCCCGCATGAGCACACGGGACTCCGGATTCATCGTGGTTTCCCAGAGCTGATCGGCGTTCATCTCGCCGAGTCCCTTGAACCGCTGCACGCTGACGTTCTTGAGGTTGATCTCCTTGACGATCTTGTCCCGCTCGCGCTCAGATTGGGCGTACCGGGTGACCTTGCCCGTCGAGATGCGGTAGAGGGGCGGCTGGGCGATGTAGAGGTAGCCCATCTCGATGATCTGCGGCATGTGCCGGTAGAACAGCGTGAGCAGGAGCGTCCGGATGTGGGCACCGTCCACGTCCGCGTCGGTCATGATGATGACCCGGTGGTATCGGAGCTTCGTGATGTCGAAGCTGTCCCCGATGCCCTCGATCCCCGCACCCAGCGCGATGATCAGCGGGCGGACGTTCTCGCTGGCCACGATCTTGTCCAGGCGCGCCTTCTCGACGTTGAGGACCTTGCCACGGAGCGGCAGGATCGCCTGGAACCGCCGATCGCGCCCCTGCTTCGCGGAGCCACCGGCCGAGTCGCCCTCCACGATGAACAGCTCGCTCTTGGCAGGATCGCGCTCCTGGCAGTCGGCCAGCTTGCCCGGCAATGACAGGCCGTCCAGGACGCCCTTGCGGATCACGAGGTCACGCGCCTTGCGGGCCGCCTCGCGCGCTCGGGCGGAGGTCAGGCACTTCTCGATGATCCGACGGCCGTCTCCGGGATTCTCCTCGAGGTACTGGGTGAGGCTGTCGCTGACGGCGGTCTGGACCTGGCCCTTGACCTCGGCATTGCCGAGCTTCGCCTTGGTCTGGCCCTCGAACTGGGGATCCGTCAACTTGACGCTGATCACGGCCGTTAGCCCCTCGCGGACGTCGTCCCCGGACAGGTTGCCGTCGGCATCCTTGAGGATCCCGCTCTTGCGGGCCCAGTCGTTCAGGGAGCTCGTCAGCGCGGCCCGGAAGCCGGTGATGTGGGTCCCGCCATCGACGGTGTTGATGTTGTTGGCGAACGCGAGGACGTTCTCCGTGTAGGCATCGTTGTACTGAAGCGCGACTTCGACCGCTGTCGATCCCTCGCGGCGTTCGACGTAGATCGGGCGGGAGTGAAGGACTTCCTTGTTTCGGTTGAGGTGACGGACGAACGACTGCAGACCGCCTTCGAAGTAGAACGAGCGCTCGCGATCGACTCGCTCGTCGATCAAGGTGATCCAGACGCCCTTGGTGAGGTATGCGGACTCACGCAGGCGCTGCGAGATCGTGTCGAACGAGTATTCGGTCGTCTCGAACATCTCGGGGTCGGCTCGAAAGGTCGTCTTCGTGCCACGCCGGGTCCCCTGCGGGCCGACCTTCTTGACCGGGCCCGTCGGCTTGCCGCGGATGTACTCCTGGGCCCAGATGAATCCATCGCGGGCCGTCTCGACGCGGAGATGGTCGGACAGCGCGTTGACGACGCTCACTCCGACCCCGTGCAGGCCGCCGGAGACCTTGTAGCCGCCGCCACCGAACTTGCCGCCCGCATGGAGGACCGTGTGCACGACCTCGAGGGCGTCCTTGCCGGTGGCGTGCTTCCCGACCGGGACGCCGCGGCCGTCGTCGATCACGTCGACCAGCCCGTCTTTCGTGATGGTCACCCGAATTGTCGTGGCATGGCCGGCCATCGCCTCGTCGATCGAGTTGTCGACGACCTCCCACACCAGGTGGTGCAGGCCACGCACATCGGTTGAGCCGATGTACATGCCTGGTCGCCTGCGAACCGCCTCGAGGCCCTCGAGGACCTGGATGCTCGCGGCGGTGTAGTCCGAACCCGCGCCCTTCTTGCGGCGGGTCGATCCCGCCCCCCTGGCGCCGTTCGGTCCGACCGTGGGCTCCGTCACGCAGTTCCTCCCATCAGGCGCTCGTAGAGGCGCCCGAGCTCTTCTTCCGTGTAGTAGTCGATGACGATGCGCCCACCACGTCGGGACTGCGCAACCCGGACCTTGGTGCCGAGTGCTCGTCGCAGGTCTTCCTCGACGCGTTCCAGCTCCGCGTCCCGCGCCGGTGCGGCCGACGTCGGCTCCCGAGGCTCACGCAGGCGCCGCACGAACTCCTCGGTCTGGCGGACCGACAGGTCCTGGGCCATGACCGTTGCCACGACCGTCGCCTGGTGCTCGATCGGGAGGCCTCCGAGCGCACGGGCATGGCCCTCGCTGATCAGGCCGTCGGCGACGGCTGCCTGGACGGTCGGATCGAGCTCGAGGAGGCGAAGCGTGTTCGCGACGGTCGAGCGGGCACGGCCGACGCGTGCCGCGAGTGCCTCCTGGGAGAAACCGAACTCGTCGATCAGCTGACGGTAGCCCCGGGCGGATTCGAGCGGGTCGAGGTCCTCGCGCTGGAGGTTCTCGACCAGCGCGAGTTCGAGCTGCTCGCGATCGCCCAGCTGGCGCACAACAGCCGGGATTCGCTCGAGGCCGGCCGCGCGCGCTGCACGCACCCGTCGCTCGCCGGTGACCAGTTGATAGCCGTCAACGAGCTCGGTCACGAGGATCGGCTGGATCACCCCGTGTTCCCGGATGCTGGCCGTCAGCGTGGCCAGGGCATCCGCGTCGTATCGAAGACGCGGCTGTCGAGGGTTCGCCCGGATTCGATCGAGCGGGATTTCGGTCGGTCCCCCATCCGTGACCGGGCGCTGGGGGATCAGCGCTGCGAGTCCCCGACCCAGGCCCGACGGACGATCCGCACGGTTATCCATCATGCAACCAGCACGGCAGCATCGGGATGCGTGGCACCACCTGGCGGGCGAGGCAGGCGGGCTCGGAATTCGACGGCAAGCGCCTGATACGCGGCCGCACCGCGGGAATCCGGGGCATAGGCGTGAATTGGCAAGCCGTGACTCGGGGCCTCGGACAGCTTCACGTTCCTCGGAATGACGGTCTCGTAGACCCGATCGGCCAGATGGGCCCGAACTTCGTCGGCGACCTCCGATGACAGGTTCGTCCGACCATCGAACATCGTGAGGACGACGCCATCGATCTCCAGGTAGGGATTGAGGTGTTCTCGAACCAGCGAGATCGTCGCCAGGAGTTGCGAGAGCCCTTCGAGGGCGTAGTACTCGCATTGGATCGGCACGAGGGCACCATCCGCGGCGGTCAGGGCATTGACCGTGAGGAGGCCGAGGGACGGCGGGCAGTCGAGGAGGACGTAGTCGAAGTCGTCGCGGAGCGGGACGAGGAGCCGCGACAGCCGTCGCTCGCGCTGCTCGAGCGGTGCCAGTTCCACCTCGGCCCCGGCGAGCGCGATCGACGAAGGAACGACCGAAAGCCCCGGGACCGCGCTCTGGCGGACCAGCGTGCCTAGCTCGGCATCATCGACGACGGCGTCGTAGACAGAAACACCCTCGGACTGGTCGATTCCGAGCCCGCTCGTGGCATTGCCCTGCGGATCCAGGTCGATCACGAGCACGCGGTCGCCGGCCAGTGCCAGATAACTCGCCAGATTCACGACCGTCGTCGTCTTGCCGACGCCGCCCTTCTGATTCGTGCAGGCGATCACCCGGCCCACGAGGCCCTCGTAGAAAAGTGCTTCACAAGCACAGATTCTAGCATTTCCGGCCCTTCCACCGCTTCGAGGAACCCACCGAGCGGCGGGGGACCCATGGGTCGCCGCCGGGTTCGAGGCGGTGCGGACCATGGTGCCCGGCACGGCTCATCTGGGCGTTGGCGCGACCTTACCGACACGTTTCACGTGAAACATGCCCGGGCCGCTTTCGCACCAGGTGCTGATGTTTCACGTGAAACACCGCGGCCGGGCGGTCCATCGACCCGGCCGTCGATCCCGGCCTGTTTCACGTGAAACACGGGCAACCGACACCCTGACTCGGCCGTTGCCCGACCTGCCGACCCGTGGGATACTGCCACCCGGACGCGGCCCGGCCGTCCGTCCGTGGTGAACGCGGGTCCACCTTCCGCTTCGAGTCCTGGCCGGCACGCCGAGGATCGACGTCGCCTGATGACCCTCCTACTCGCCGCGATTGGAGCGACGGTCGCCGCCCTCATCGAATTGAGTGTCGTACCGTACATCCGTATCGGCGATGCCTTTCCGCATCCCGTCCTCGTGTTCGCCGTGATCTGGACGATCGCAACCCGACTCGAGGCGGGCCTGGCCTGGGCCCTGATCGGCGGCGTGATCCTCGACAGCCTCGCCGCCAGGCCGCTGGGGACCTCGGTGTTCGCACTGGTCGTAGCGGTCGGCCTCGCAGTCTTGATCGCCCGGACGTTCATCCGCATCCGGCCGCTGGCGCCGGTCATCGCCGTTCCTATCGTGAGCCTCGCCTACTCGATGATCCTATTCGCGCTGATTTCCGCCATTCGACCGCCGGTCACCGTGGCCGACCCGATCGCCTCCCTCATGCCCGGGGCGGCCTATGACGCCGTGCTCGGCCTGATCTTCGGCCCCCTGGCCCTCTCGATCCGCGACCGCTACCGAACGGAAGAGCGGGTGGACTGGTGAGCACCGACACGCTCGGCGTCGGCGAGCGTCCAGCCACGGATCCGAGATCGCCGATCCGGTTCCTGGCATTCGGCCTGGTCGTCGCCATCCTCGCGACGGTCCTCGGGGTTCGGCTGTTCATGCTTCAGGTCGCCAGCAACGGCCAGTTCACCACGCTCGCCGAGGCCAATCGGTCCGTCAGCCAGCCGATCGAATCGATCCGCGGCGTGATCTACGACCGCAACGGCGTGCCGCTCGTGTCCAACGTGCCCTCGTACACGGTCAAGATCCGACCCGCCGACCTTCCCGAGGGCCGAAGAGCGGACGTCGTCCAGCGGCTTGCGACGTTGCTCGGCATGGACCCGGCGGACATCAACATCGCGATCGACTCCAACCCCGGATCCCGGTTCGACCTCGTCCGGATCGCGACCGATGTCAACGAGCAGGTGGCGAACTTCATCGCGGAATCCCGCCTGGACCTCCCGGGCACCGAGATCGTTGTCGAATCCCGCCGCGAGTACGCGACCGGCCCGCTGCTGTCGCAGGTCATGGGCTATACGGGCCCGATCAACCGAGCGCAGCTCGACGCCCTCGGTTCGGCTGGATATCTGCCCGATGACCTGATCGGCAAGACCGGCGTCGAGGCGCAGTACGAATCCGAACTGCGCGGCAGTTATGGCGTCCAGCTGGTCGAAAAGGACGCGTCCGGACGAAAGATCCAGGTGCTCCAGACGGTCAAGGAGCCGATCGCCGGGAACTCGCTCGACCTCACGATCGATGTGAAGGAGCAGCAGTACGCCGAGCAGGCACTGAAGTGGGGGATGTCCCTGGCGGGCCTGAAGCGCGGCGTGGTCATCGTAATGAACCCACAGACCGGCGAGGTGCTGGCGATGGTCAGCCTGCCGACCTATGACGACAACCTCTTCGCGCACGGGATCAGCGCCACGGACTATGCGGCCCTTCTCGACAATCCGGACAAGCCCCTGACCAACCACGCCATTGCCGAGCACTTCCCACCGGGATCCACGTACAAACTCGTTGGCGGGACCGGCGCGCTGGCGGACGGCAAGATCCGGAAGTCCACGCAACTCCTCACGCAGCCCTTCCTCACCATCGGCGACACGAAGTACTACGAGTGGAACCGCCGGGGATGGGGCAAGTGCAACATCCTGTGCGGCTTCGCTCACTCGAGCGACACGTTCTTCTTCCAGGTTGCCGCGATGCTCGGCATCGATCGCCTCGCGTACTGGGCGGACCAGTATGGATTTGGCTCACGCACGGGGATCGACCTGCCCGGCGAGGTCAAGGGCACCGTTCCATCGAACCAGTGGAAGCTCGACACCCTCGGTTCCGAGATCTATCCGGGCGAGGTCTTCCAGGCCGGCATCGGACAGGGCTACGACGTGTCCACGCCGATCCAGCTCATCAACGCCTATGCGGCGCTGGCGAACGGCGGAACGCTGTACCGGCCACAGGTCGTGCGGGACATCAAGGACGCCAACGGGAAGGTCGTCCGTGACTTCAAGCCCGAGGTGATCCGCCAGCTCGATGTCGCACCGTCCGTGCTCGAGACCATGCGCCAGGCGTCGAGGAACGTGGTCGTGCTGCGCCACACCTACAACCTGGTCGATCTTCCGATCGTGGTCGCCGGCAAGTCGGGCACCGCCGAGTTCGGCACTCGGGACGCCCAGGGCCGCCTCCCCTTCCACTCCTGGTTCGTCGCCTTCGTTCCGAAGGATCCGGCGGTCACGGCCAAGGATCCGAACGGCTTCAAGGCCGTCTCCCGGACGGACTCGGATCTCGTGGTCCTCGCGTTCGCCTACGACTCTCGAACGAAGGGCAACGCGGCGACGGAGATCGTCAAGTACTACCTGCAGCTGCACTACGGGATCAAGAAGGACTATCGGAACTTCGATCTCCTGAAGCGCGGCAACTTCTACGAGTCGAACTGAGAGCGGGCATGGGCGCGATCAACGTGCGCGAGACATCCGTCGCCGATTGGGGCTCACGCTCGATCGGTACGATCTGGCGCGCCTTCGATCTGCAGATCGCGACCTACGCGGTGCTCCTCACCTGCTTCGGGCTGGCGATGGCGTACAGCAACAGCGTGGCCGGCGGCGACGGGGCCCTCGCGAGTGGTTCCGTCTTCCTGCGCGGCCTGCTCTGGACGTCGATCGCCCTGGTCGTCTTCGTTGCGGCGACGGCCTTCGACTATCGATGGCTGAAGACGCTCGCCTGGCCGCTCTATGCGCTCCAGATCGGCCTGCTCGTGACGACGCTGGCGTTTGGAAGTGGCGTCGGCGGGTCGTCACGCTGGATCGGCCTCTTCGGCCTTCAGTTCCAGTTCTCCGAGCTGGCGAAGATCCTGATGATCGTGATCCTCGCGAACTATCTCGCGGCGCGCCGGGGACGAATGAACTCGGTCTGGAGCATCATCGGGGCCTGCGTCCTGGCCGCACCACCGTGGGCCCTCGTCCTCCTCCAGCCCGACCTCGGAACGTCGCTGGTCTTCGGGGCGATCCTCGTCGGGATGCTCTTCCTGAGCGGTGCGAGCCTCCGCTGGCTCGGCGCTCTCGCGCTTGCCGTCCTGGCCGCGCTGCCGTTCGTCTGGACGTACGTCCTGCGTGATTACCAGAAGGAGCGCCTGACCTCGTTCCTCGACCCGCTGTCGGACATTCGCGGTGCCGGTTACCAGCTCTATCAGTCGCAGATCGCGGTCGGGTCCGGTGGCTGGTTCGGCAAGGGCCTGACGAACAGCACCCAGAACCAGCTCGACTTCCTCCCCGTCCAGACCACCGACTTCGTGTTCGCGATTCTCGCCGAGGAGCTTGGCTTCATCGGCGCAATGGTGGTGATCGGCCTGTTCATCGCCCTCATCTGGCGGGTCATCGCCGGGGGCTGGCGCTCCAAGGACCCGTTCGGGACGATGTTCGCTGCCGGCCTGGGCTCGATGATCGTGTTCCAGCTCTTCGTCAACGTCGGCATGGTGATCGGGATCATGCCGATCACCGGCATTCCGCTGCCGTTCATCACCCACGGGGGCGCTTCGCTGATCAGCATGGCCGCCGGCCTCGGGATCCTCGAAAGCATCAATATCCGCCAGGGCCGCGCCGAGTGGTGACGTTCGACTGACAGGTCGATTCCACTGATATCACCGGGTCCGTGGACCCGCTCACATTCGCCCGACCTAGTAGACTTCCCGCATGACCGACCGACCGCGACTTGCCCGCCACACGACCGTCGAGGCGTGCGAAGCCCTCCTCGACATCGGCCCGCTCCTCGTGCCCGAGGCCGCTGATCTCCGTGACGTCGTACGGGACGCTGCGCGCCATTCGGCGACTCGCCTGATCGGCGTCGTCGACGAAGTGGGTCGCCTCGTCGGCGTGATCCCGGTCACGCGGGTGGCCGAGAGCATCGTCGCTCGCGTCGTGCCGGAGGCCCTGTTCATCGATGTCGAGGACGCTGCCACGGCGAGCGAATTCAGCCACAGCGTCGAGGACCGAACGGCCCGGGACATCATGCTGCCCCCGGCGGCCGTCGCACGGTCGACGACCATCGGCGAGGCCTTCCGGCTGATGCACAAGCGCGGCCTCGGCGGCGTCTACATTGTCGATGACCAGCAGAAGCCCACCGGCTACCTCGATCTCCTCGAGCTCGCCCTCGTGTACGTCCGCCTCATGGGCGAGTCCGGAGAGCCCGCATGATGGACCAGGTCACGATCGCCGCTGTCATCTTCCTGGTCACGTATGCCGTGATCGCGTCAGATCGGATCAACAAGACCATCGCCGCGCTGCTGGGCGGCCTGGCGATGATCGTGTTCAAGGTGATCGACCAGGAAGAGGGCTTCCACGCGGTCGACTTCAATGTCATCTTCCTGCTCGCCGGGATGATGGTGATGGCCGGGATCCTGCGCCGAACCGGCTTCTTCCAGTGGGTCGCGATCCGCTCGATCAAGGTGGCGGGTGGGCACCCGTTCCGGCTCATGATCGTCCTGAGCATCGTCACCGCGGTCCTGTCGGCCTTGCTCGACAACGTCACCACGGTCGTCCTCATCGCGCCGGTCACGCTGTCGATCGCGTCGATCCTGGGGGTCAACCCGATCCCGTTCCTCGTTGCCGAGATCCTCGCCTCGAACATCGGCGGCACCGCGACCCTGATCGGGGATCCCCCGAACATCCTCGTCGGGTCGGCGTCGGGCCTCGACTTCGTCGCGTTCCTCACGAACATGGGCCCGGTCGCGCTCATCGTGTTCTTTGTGTTCCTGGCCACCCTGCGCGTCCTGTACGGCGGCAAGCTCAGCGTGACGGCCGAGGCGCGCGAAGCCGCCCTCGGACTCGACGACACGGAGGTCATTTCCGACCCTCGGCTCCTGAAGCGGAGCCTCGTGGTCATCGGCCTCACGCTCGTCGCCTTCCTGCTCCACGGGCCCCTCGGCTACGAGCCGGCGACCGTCGCCCTGCTCGGGGCGACGATCCTCATGCTGATCGCCGGCATGGACCCCGAAGCCGCCTATCACGAGGTCGAATGGCCGACCCTGTTCTTCTTCATCGGCCTGTTCATCCTGGTCGAGGGCGTCGTCCACGTCGGGATCATCCAGGCCATCGCCGACCGGCTGTTCGCGCTGACCGGTGGTGACGAGGCCGTGACCACCATCGGGCTCCTGTGGCTGAGCGGGATCGCGTCCGGGATCGTCGACAACATTCCCTACACCGCGACGATGATCCCGGTCGTGCGTGATCTCGGGGCGGCCGGCCTCGCGATCGAGCCGCTCTGGTGGGCCCTGGCGCTCGGTGCCTGCCTGGGCGGCAACGCGACCCTCATCGGCGCGTCGGCCAACGTCGTCGTCGCCAACCTGTCAGCTCGGGCCGGGCAGAAGATCACCTTCTCCGCGTTCCTGCCCTATGGCGCCCTGATCGTGTTCGAGTCCCTCGTCATCGCCACGATCTACGTCTGGCTGCGCTACCTCGCCTGATCCACGCGCGCTGCCCGCACCTCCGGGACCGCCGGCATCTCCGCGCAGGCTCAGCCGCGCGAACAGGTGCATGTAGACATCGCGCCCGGCGGCCGTGATCGGAAGGGCGAGGATCGCGCCGAGCAGCCCGCCGATCGTCGCCCCGAGGATCAGGGCCAGCATGACGATGCTCGGGTGAAGGTTGGTCGCGTCACCCTGGATCTTGGGCACGAGGAGGTTGTTCTCGAGCTGCTGGATCCCGAAGTACAGGATGAACGCGGCGGTGGTTGCCTCGATCCCGGCCGTTGCCGCCAGGAGGATCGCCGGGATCGCCGCCAGGATCGGCCCGATGATCGGCAGGAGCTCGAGTACGCCGGCGAGCACCGCCAGGAGCACGGCGAAGCGGGTGAAGATCGGGTTGACCGCCTCGCCAAGGACGATCAGCCCGATGAAGGTCCCGAGCCCGACCACGAGGCCGAGCAGGAGCTGCCCGCGGACCCATGATCCGAACACGCGGCCGACGATGGCGGTGATCGCCTCGAGGTCCGGCAGCCATTCGCGCGGAATGGCCGACGCGAAGGCTCGACCGAGCGCGGGCCGGTCCTTGAGCACGAAGAAGGCGAAGACCGGCACGATCAGGAGGGTAAGGACGGACACGACGATCGCGGTGGTCGCCTGGAGGACCGGCAGGAGGACGGTCGGATCGACCCCGAAGTCGCCGGCAGCGAGCTTGGCCAAGCGATCGTCGATCGCCTGTCGAATGGCCGGTGGCA
>SCTE01000524.1 GCA_004298915.1 Chloroflexota bacterium
GGTCGCCATTGGTCACCGGGGAGATTCGAATCTGGCGGGGCTTCATCTGCTCCGCCTTCGGGATCGACAGGGACAGCACGCCGTTCTCGAAGGTCGCGACGGCCTTGTCGGGCTCGAGGCCGTTGGGCAGCGTCACCGACCGGCTGAAGCTCCCGCGCCGGATCTCCTGGACGAGGTAGCTGCCGTCCTCGGCGGTTCGCTCGTCGGCCGTCCGGCCGGTGATCGTGAGCGTGCCGTCCTCGACGGTCACCTCGACGTCCTCCGGCTTCATGCCGGGGAGAGCCGCCTCGACGATCAGGGAATCCGTGGTCTGGACCACGTCAAGGGGCAGGGCCGGACCATCGAGCGCACCCGAAGTCCAGCTGAATGGGCGGAAAACGTCATCGTCGAAGAGTCGATCCATCGCCCGGCGAAGGGTCATGAACTCGCCACGTGGCGCGACTCGGCGCACGATTGTCATCTCGGCACCTCCTGTGCTCGATCTGCCTGCTCTGGCTCGCTGGCGCGGACACACCATGCTGCGAACCATCCGTTCACCTGGAACGGCAAGGCACATCCTAGAAACCTGACAATGACGTTGTCAAGAGTCCGGCACATTATGGTTTCTTGATTCTTCCGGAGACGGGCTTCCGCCCGGGCGAAAGAGGGCGTGCCCCGAGCAACACGCGAGCAGCACGCGAGCAGCGACACGCGGGCGCACCGCCCGGACCCGGTTTTGTCCGCCGATCAGGCCTTCGGCGGCGGGTCAGACGGTCGGGGAGGCCTCGACGTCGACGGCGCCGATCAGCTGCTCGTGCAGCTTCACGGAGCACTCGGATGGTCCGATGGCGATGACCTTGTCGCCGACGCGGAGCCTCATGTCGGGCAGCAACGGCGAGGCGATGCCGTCGCGAACGACCGCAAAGAGCGAACAGCCGACCGGCATCGTCAGGTCGCCGGCGGCACGACCGATCGCGGGCGAGCCATCCTGCAGGTGCGCCTCGATGATCTCGAGCTCGCCCTCGCCCAGCGCGGCGAGGTGGAGCAGCTCGTGGACAGGGATGTCCTGCTCGATCGAGCCGAGGATCATCCGGGTCGGGCTGATGATCTCGTCCACGCCCAGATGGCGGAAGAGTGCCTCGTTCTTCGGGTTGTTGACCCGGGCAATCGTCCGGGGCACGTCGAAGTGCCGCTTGGCCATCTGGCAGATGACGAGGTTGTCCTCGTCGTCACCGGTCACGGCGGCAACGATGTCGGCCCGGGCACAGCCTGCCTCGCCGAGGTACTTGCCTTCACAGCCGTCGTGGGCAACCACGATCGAGCCGATCTCGTCGGCGATCTGGGCCGCCCGGTCGCGATCCTTCTCCATGAGCACGACCTCATGGCTGTTCTCGATGAGTTCCTTGGCCAAGTAGTACCCGACCTTGCCGCCACCGACGACGAGCACGAACATGGCTCAGGCCTCCTGGCTGTGCGCGGCGCCGTCGAGCGACTCGGCGAGAGGTGCGTGGGCCGCGCCGCCGTGATGGCTTCCCGTCGGCTCGATGACGCTCGGAAGGCCGAGTGGGCCGAGTCCGAGGTAGGCGCTGATCGCATCGGCCTGGAGCGTGGTCCGGCACAGGGCGGCGAGGCCGAGATCGGCGTAGGCCGCGGCGCGGACCGGATCGTTGATCTTGGCCACGACCTTGCCGATCCCGAGCTTCTCGGCCGCCACCTGGGCCGCCATGACGTTCCGGTTGTCGCCCTCGGTCAGGGCGAGGAAGACATCCGCGTCGGATGCTCCGGCTCGACGCAGGGTGTCCTCGTCGGTTCCATCGCCGCGAACGGCGCTGCCCCGGAACTCGGAGGGCAGGCGGTCGAAGGCGCGCGTGGACAGGTCGAGGACCACGACCTCGTGGCCCGCGGCGTCATAGGCTTCCGCGAGCACCGATCCCACGCGACCGGCGCCGACGATGACGATCTTCACATCGTTTCCTCGGTGATTGGCTCTCGCACGACCCAGACGGCGCACGGAGCGTTCTTCAGAACATAGGGGATCGTCCGACCGATCGCGAAATCGCCCCCGAATCGCTTGCGGTACGGCAACCCCAGGACCAGCAGGTCGGCGGCTCGCTCGATGGCCTCGTCCACGAGGGCCGCCCCGACCTCGCGTGCCTGCAGGAGGACCGGCTCGAGGCGAACCTTGGCATGCTCCGCGGTGGCCTCGGCCTGATCCAGGATCTGCTGGGCCGACTCCGAGCGCCCGGCGATGTCGGCGTCGAGCGGCTGGGACCACGCGACTTCGACGACATGCACGGCGGTAATGTCTGCCTTGATCGGTCGGGCGAGCTCCGCGACGAGCTTCACGATTCGAGCATCGCTGGGACCACCGGCGAGCGCGATGAGGGCCCGCTGGAAGACGGGCGATGGATTCTCGGACACCGGTCTGGTCGACCGCCTTGGTTGGTGCGGGGCGACGGGCCCGCTGGATCCGGGCCCATGCGTGGGCCGTGGCGGCGGTCACGATACCACCGCCGGAACTCCGTACGGCGGCGTCCCGTCGGAGACCCTCCCGACCCCGCACGGTGCCGCCGGTCCCGGAACCCTACTCGCGCTCGCGGTCGGGCTCACGCTCCCCGGGCGCCCGATCACGTCCCCGCTGCTCGAACGCCTCCGGATCGTCGCGCCGGTACGGGACG
>SCTE01000525.1 GCA_004298915.1 Chloroflexota bacterium
CATCGCGATCATCTACGGCGCGATCGTGGCGCTCGTCCAGCCGGACCTCAAGAAGCTCGTGGCCTACTCGTCGGTCAGCCACATGGGCTTCGTGACCCTGGGAATCTTCATCTTCCAGCCCCAGGGCATGGACGGCGCGATCCTCCAGATGGTCAACCACGGCCTGATCACGGGTGCACTGTTCCTGCTCGTCGGCGTGATCTACGAGCGGACCCACGATCGGACGATCGCGAAGATGGGCGGGCTGGCCGGCAGGACTCCGGTCTACGCGGCGATCTTCGGCTTCTTCGTCTTCGCATCGGCCGGCCTGCCCGGCCTGTCCGGCTTCGTCGGCGAATTCCTGACCCTGCTCGGGACCTTTGCGTTCAACCCGCTGGCGGCCGCGACGGCGACGTTCGTGATGATCCTTGCCGCGGCCTACCTGCTCTGGATGTTCCAGCGCGTCTTCCTCGGCGAGCTGTCGGGCTTCCTGGGCGGCCTCGGCAGCCACCTGACGGACATCACGCCCGTGGAGATCCTGACCCTCGCGCCGCTCGGGGCGCTCGTGGTGGCGTTCGGGCTGTTCCCGGGGATCCTCCTCGACATCATCGACGGGTCCGTGACCCGCGCGCTGTCCGACGTCGGCACCGGCGAGGCCATCGCGATCGATCCGCTGGCCGCCGCGATCGCGCTCGGCGCGCTGGCGGCCGTGATCGTGCTGCGGATCGTGACCCTGCCGATGTTCCGGCCGTCCGCGGCCGCCGAGACCAGCGCATGAGCGGCACCCGATGAGCTTCCAGGACCTCGTCACGATCGCGCCGTTCGTGGCCGCCATCCTCGTCGCGGCGGGCTGCATCGTCGTCGACATCGCCACACCGGGGCGGCGCGGGCCGTTGCTGGTCGTCGCGCTCGGCGGCCTCGTCATCGTGGCCCTGCTCACAATCGTCACCGGCTCGACGCCGGCCACGGCCTTCGGCGGCTCGTATCGGGTCGACGACCTCACGACGTTCCTCGACATCGTGTTCATCGGAATCGTCGCGATGACCCTGCTCTTCGCGCCTGACTACCTCGATTCGCGACGGTTGCCGCTCGCCGAGTTCGCGGCGGTCCTCCTGTTCGCGATGACCGGCGCGATGCTCATCGCGGCGTCGGCCGATCTCCTTGTCCTGTTCATCGGCCTCGAGCTCATGGTCCTGCCCGGCTACCTCCTGGCCGGCTACCACAAGAGCGACGGATACTCGACCGAGGGTGCCATCAAGTACTTCCTGCTCGGGTCGTTCAGCTCGGCGATCTTCCTGTTCGGCCTTGCCTTCGTGTGGGGCCTGACCGGCACGACCCGGGTCGGGGAGGTGGCCGATCAGCTGACGTCGATGATGGCGTCGGGTGGCCTGTCGGCCGGACTCGCGCTCGGACTGGCCTTCCTGACCACCGGCGTCGCGTTCAAGATCGCGGCGGTCCCGTTCCACTATTGGACGCCCGACGCGTACCAGGGCTCCCCGACGCCGGTGACCGGCTACCTGAGCGTCGGTCCCAAGGTCGGTGCCTTTGCCCTGATCCTCCGGCTGTTCGTCGAGGCCCTCGGCCCGGCCAGGGCCGATTGGCTGGCGGTCGCGGTGGTCCTTGCCGTCCTGACGATGACCCTCGGCAACCTCGTTGCGCTGACGCAGACCAACGTCAAGCGCATGCTCGCCTACAGCTCGATCGCCCATACCGGCTACATGCTCGTCGGGCTCGCCGCCTGGGCGGCCGGCCGAATCGAAGGCCTCGAGGGCCTGCTCTACTACGGCGCTGCGTACTCGGTCATGAACCTCGGCGCGTTCGCGGTCATCGCCGCCCTCCAGAAGCGGGCGGGCGTGACGTCGAACCTGGACACGTTCGCCGGGTTGGGGCGCCGAGAGCCGGCGATGGGCATCCTCATGACCCTGTTCCTGCTGTCCCTCACCGGCATCCCCCCGACAGCCGGGTTCTTCGCCAAGGCCTACGTGATCCTCGCCGCCGTCCAGGCGAGCCAGGACGGGGCCGGCGTCCTTGGGCTGCTGGCCGTCATCGCGGTGCTCAACGCCGCCGCCGCCGCGTTCTACTACCTGCGCGTCGTCGTCTACATGTTCATGCGCGAACCCGCGTCGGAGGAACCGGCCCTCTCACACGGGCGATTGCTGTGGGCGGGCCTCGTGATCACGACCGTCCTGACGGTGGTCCTCGGGCTCATCCCCGGACCGCTCCTCGAGATCGTGGGGAACGCCGCCCGCGCGATCGGCTAGCACGTGCCCGGCGCCCGGGTGGTGCCGGGAGCCGGACGACGGCCAGTTCATGCCGCGACCCAATGCCGCGTCCGAACCGACCCGTCAGGGCGTGACGTCGACGCCGGGGAGGATCAGGCCCAGGTTGGCGGCCATGATGTCCGGCCCGATTCCGCCGAGCGCCCCGCCGCGGATGATCCCGTCGCCGTCGACCCAGAAATGCACCGGCAGGGCCACGGCATCCCAGTCCTGGGCGGCGAGGCCATCCGAATCGAGGCCGATCGGGAACTGGGCATTCAGCGAGCGCACGAACGACGCGACGGTCCCCTCATCCTCTCGGATGTCGATCGCGACGACCAGGAGGCCCGCGTCGGCGTAGCGAGCCGCGAACCCGTTCATGAGCGGAAACTCGTCCACGCACGGTGGGCAGGTCGTCTGCATGAAGTTGATCCAGACCGGGCGGCCATGAAGGCTCGCCAGGTCGATCTGGCCGCCACCCAGCTGCGGCACGGACAGCCGCGGGGCAGGCTCGCCGATATGGAACCCGGTGGTGCTGATGCTTGCCTTGACGGAGGCCGTCGGGGTCGGCCCCGTGGCGGCGCTCGAGGTCGTCCCGGGACTCGCGGTCGGCGTCGCCACCGCCGCAGCGGTCGGGGCCGGCGACGGCTCGGGCAACAGGATCACCGCCGAGAACAGGATCGCGATCGCGACCATGGCCCCGGTGACCAACCCGACCACAACCGTCGAACGAGGTCCCATATGGGGCGAGCGTACCAGTACGAGCGGGTTCGGGCGGACGCACGGACCCGCTGCTAGCCTTGCGCCGTGGAAGAACTGCTGATCCGGCTGCGCACCCGACTCGTGGCCTCGATCCTCTCGGCGCTCGGCGTTGCCCTGCTCATGGCGGGCCTCCTGACCTACACCGCGCCGGTCGCCGCGGGACCCGAGCCGTCGCAGTCACCGACGATCGTCACCGCCCCGCCGACCGTCAGGCCGACGTTCACGCCCACTCCCTCCGGTGCCCCGACGCCGACCCCCGAGCCGACGCCACCCGCGGACCGCGTTGCGACGCGGGTCGTCATCAAGGACCTGGGGATCGATCTGCCCGTCATCGACCAGCCGGCGAATGTCGCCTACCCGCTGTGCAACGTCGCGATGTACCTGAAGGAGCTCCACCAGCCCGGGTTCGGCGGTGCCACCTACCTGTACGCCCATGCGCGGGCGGGCATGTTCCTGCCGATCCTCAACGCGTCGAAGGTGGCGAACGGCGCGAAGATGATCGGGATGGCGGTCGAGGTCTACACGAGCGACGACCAGCTCTTCGTCTACTCGATCAGCGAGGTTCGGCGGCACCAGCTCGATCTGGACGCCGCCATCGCCGCGACCACCGACCAGATCTGGCTCCAGACGTCGGAGGGGCCCAAAGGCACCCGACCGAAGACCCAGGTCGTCGGCGAGCTCGTCAGTTCCGGCCCGACCGACCATGACGCCGCCCACCCGGTGGCGAAGCCGAAGGTCTGCGCCTGAGGCTGTCTCAGGGCTCGACGGTCCTCGCCGACGCCGGCGGAGCCTGGACGGATCGGCGCAGGGCCAGGGTGGGGACGAGGGCCACCGCGACGACGAGGGCAGCGACCAGGAAGATCCCGACGAGGATCCGCCCGGCCTCATCGGCCGCCCATCGTTCGAGGGCCTGGACGACCAGGCCGTCGCGAAGCGGGCGGTCCCGGTCGAGCTCCGGGAC
>SCTE01000597.1 GCA_004298915.1 Chloroflexota bacterium
GTCCGCAGTTTGGATCATCGGCCAATATACGCCGGGGCAATTGGCCTTCAGCCAGTCTTCCTCGGCATGAACCCGGTTCCGGTTGCCTGTCACCATCGACACCGATTCCAATCCGCCCGCCACTTGGACAGCCGCTTCGCCAAGCTGGATCCGATTGCCCGCGATGCCGATCGCCATCAGGCCCGATGCACAGTTACGATTGACGATCATCCCTGGCACGGTAACCGGCAACCCCGCGCGCAGCGCCGCCTGGCGGCCGATATTGAACCCGACCGCGCCTTCCGGCCAGGCTACGCCGAGGATGACGTCTTCGACCTCGGCCGGATCTATCTTGGCCCGCGCAACGGCCTGGGCCACCACGTGACCACCCATGGTCGCTCCGTGTGTGTTGTTGAGCGCACCACGGCCAGCCTTGCCGATTCCCGTACGGGCCACCGAAACGATCACTGCTTCACGCATCAAACTTGCTCCATCGTCGAAATCATTGGGACATCCACCCGCGGCTGCCAGCCGCTGTCGGGTGCTTTCCGCTCTGTGAGTATCAGCATCGGGTCGAATTGCATACGCGATCCTCGGAGGGGTTATCGCAAAGTTGGATAGCAGTGATGATAGCGCTCGGGCAGATGGGGGCCAGGGTCAACCTCCCACATTGTGGAATGCGCCCGCCGGCCAAACCGCACGCGACGGCGTCTGAGGTCGGGCGCTTCGGTGCGGCTTATACGGGTGCCGCTTGCAGTCCTTCCGCGGTTGCCTGCAGGAGACGGCGTATTTCGTCCAGCCGTTCGAGGGGCAATACCCGTGCCGGCCCCGCCAGTGCGATCGACGCGAACGGTGCACCGGTCGCGTCGCGGAGGGCAAGCCCGAAGGCATTCACCCCCGGCAGGATGTCGCCCAGATTGACGGCGAAGCCTTCGTCGAACGAGCGCTGCATCATGCGGTGGATCCCCGGGATACTGGCCTCGCTATAGCCGGCCAGGTTCGCCAGGTTACGGCGGATGATCGCACGGGCTTCCGCCTCCGGCAGCGCGATAAGGATCGCCGCCCCACCGGCCGCGAGCACCAGCGGCCTGCGGGTCCCCGGAAAAATCGTCAGTGCCCGTGCCTCCAGCTTGGCGGTGCCGACCCGTGCGGCACAGATGAAATCGTCGCCGCTGCGGAAAAAAAGGTATGCGACACCGGAGGTCTGCCGCGCCAGCGTCACAAGCCGG